>JAEORI010000362.1 GCA_016840965.1 Candidatus Thorarchaeota archaeon
GCCATGGTTATGTGCTCTATGATGTGCCTAGAACACCATCAGAAGCTGAAATCACCATTCAAACAACCTGCTCCCTTGCTCTACAACTCTCTGAAGCCACGATAGAATTGCAGAGAATTTTGAGCGAATTGAAGGCGTCTGATATTGGGAAGCTAGCTAACTCTTTAGAGGTCTTTTCAAAGGCTCGCGATAAACTGGCAACAGTACGTGTGAGTGGCGCTGTGATTGATGAAACCACATTGAACGAAGTCGAGGACAAAATACGGTCAGCCCTCTTGCTTACTTATCGAACTCGCGCAAAGATACCCAGCACAAGACCAAGGGTATCGATTGAGGATTTAGTAGATGTTGATGTACCATCAGTCCTTGATGAGTATAGAAACCAGATGGGTTATGCGCCACTGCTAGGATTTGGGACAATTGAATGGGAGCAATCAAGGTGCCTCGGCTGCAAATCTTGTGAGATTGCATGCCCCGAGGATGCGATTGTGTTAGAACCTCGAATCGAGATTTCCAAGTTTTTTGAAATCTCTGATGAAGCTCTCTCTCAATTACCATCCAATCGTTCTCTTCTCTACCAGACTGTGCAGAACCTTGCGAAGACAAAGCCCTCAAAGGAAATCCTCCTTGCGAACGAGGCACCAGGATTTGGATTCGTTAAAGTGGATCTCTGGCTCTGTGTTGCTTGCCGTACCTGTGTCAGGAGATGTCCAGGGCTTGAAGGTGGAGCTTTAGAACTAGAGTTAAAGTGGAACCTGCCAGAAGTTGTAAGACACATAACATCAACCTCATAGATTGTCCATTGAATTACTTCAATGCCCTTTAGCAATTGACTTATACATTTGAGAAGCTGCCAGAAACTGTATATTCCTTTGAGGGAGCACAATGGTTGACTTCAGACTGACAATTGAACAACAGGAGCTACAGAACAGAGCTAGAAAGTTTGCACAAGAGTATATGATTCCATATGCACACTACTATGACAAAACTGGGGAGTTTCCACGTCCAATAATTCAGAAATGCTGGGAGGAAGGACTCATGAATTTGTCCATCCCAAGGGAGTATGGAGGCCCCGGCTTGGGTTCAATCGAACAATGCATCACAGTGGAAGAAATGGCCGCGGGGTGCGCAGGAATGACCACTAGCATCTATGTGAATACTTTAGGTGCTGAACCAATACTTGTAGCTGGTACGAATGAACAAAAGGAGAAGTATCTACGCCCACTCACTGAAGAACTCAAATTCATCAGTTTTGCATGTTCCGAACCAGGCATGGGTTCGGATGTTGCTGGAATACAGACTCGGGTAAAGAAAGAAGGAAATAACTATGTGCTTAATGGCTCAAAGTTTTGGATAACAAATGCACCCCATGCAGATTATTTCACGGTCTTTGCAAGCCTTGATCCAAGTCAGCGGCACAAATCTCTTTGTGCTTTCATCGTTGATGCAGACACTCCTGGTGTCAAAACAGGTCGTCCCGTTGAAAAGATGGGGCATAGAGCATCTACTACATCTTCTGTCATGTTTCGCGATGCCAAAGTGCCTGAGGAGAACATCTTAGGTAGTGAGGGGAAAGGCTTTGGAATAGCTATGAAGACCTTCGCTATGACTCGACCTTCGATAGCTGCCTTTGCCACGGGCTTGGCACGAGCTGCTATGGAGTATGCAAGAGACTATGTCAACAAACGAGACGTGTTCAATCAAAAACTACGAGAATTTGAAGTAACTCAGTTCAAATTAGCGGAAATGTACATGAAAATAGAGGCTTCAAGAGCGCTATACTTGAAGGCTGCATGGACAACAGATAATGTTGGAGATGCCACAGTTCCTGCAAGTGTAGCAAAAGCATATGCCACTGATGCAGCCATGGAAATAGCAAGTGAGGCTCTTCAAATCCATGGTGGGTACGGATACATTGATCAATATCCGCTCGAGAAGCTCTTCAGAGATGCCAAACTCTATCAAATTTATGAGGGGACCAGCGAGGTACAAAGACTCATTCTTGGTCGTCATGTGCTCAGTGGTTATGAGCCCGCCATGGATATGATACCAAAGTGGTATAATGAAAAACCTCCAGATTTCTAGGATACTTGGGAGATTCTGCTATGATTGTTAAGAAATTAGATAATCTAAAGCAAATTGTTGCACTTGATGATACAATAATACGAGAGATACTCAATCCTAAGCACACAAAAGACACGCTACATCTTGGATACAGTCTGGCACACGCAACTCTCCCCCCAAAGAAAGCCTCACTTCCACATCGGTTCAAGACAGCCTCAGAGGTCTATTACATCCTCAATGGAAACGGACTAATGCATATTGACACCGAAACGAAAAGGGTAGGACCTGGTGATACTATCTATATCCCACCAATGGCGGTTCAATCCATCGAAAATATTGGAAATACAAATCTGGAGTTCCTGTGTATCGTCTATCCGGAGTGGCAACCTGATGCTGAGGAACTTGTTCGCTCTTAATATGAATCAACAAATCACTTAACACGAGAGTGGCGTTTCTGAATAGAATTACTAATCAAGTGTTTTGCGAACTCGACGCATTGTGTTTGTTAGGAAAATAATTGCTCACAAAATAGTTCAACCATTTGAAGTATGGGCTTTCCACTGATCCTCTATCCACTGTTCCAGCCCAACTTTTTCTATTGCCTTCAAGTTTTCAATGGTCCTCCATTTAACTACACCGGGCTTACTCTTGAGTTTCGAACACGGGAAACTTGCACACTCACTACATAATGAGAAACCTCTTTCGAAGCAACATTGTCTGATATCACACCTTTCCTTTTCTCCTTTCAAATAATCAGGGATTTCAGCTTTGCATCCTGAACAAATCTTTGATTCCGCCAGTATTTGCAACCCTTGTGAAAAGTTGTCGCCATCAACACCCTCCGCCTGAAGTTGCTTCACGAACCCGCCATACTCTTGGAACAAGTCGAGAGCAGCTTGCGCAGTCCTTCGTATCTTTCCTGAATGCCAATCACAAGTGTGACAATAAGAACCGCAGAATGAAATGTATCTCCTCTTCTCTTCCTCGTACCTCACCCACTGAGTCACCATTCGATATCTATGAATGTAATCGAGGATAAATTCAGCTCATTATGCAACCATCCAAGCATTTTTACTCGGGCTGGTCAATTTTCGACATGAAACGGGTGGAACACGGAAGTTGAGAGCTACAGGAGGGGTTCACTCAACATCTCCTGAAACCTGACACAGGTTGGTGCATGCAGCCATACACATTCAAGCCCCAGATATGAAAGATTATATGGAGGTCCGATTGCCTCCTTCTTTAGATTAACATCTGGTGACATCCTCTAATGCCCCCAAAAGATATGAATATCATAGTCTTCGGATGCATGCAGTGTATGTACGCCGCGTCCGATCTCGCAGGGACTATGAAGTTGCAGTACGATATCACAAGCAGGATAATCAGAATGCCATGTACCGCGAGACTGGATATTAACTTCCTACTCAAAGCGCTACAAGAAGGGGCTGATGGAGTGCTTGTTGTTGGGTGTCATCCTGGTGATTGTGCATTCAAGACTGGGAACCTTGGGGCTGAGCGAAGGGTTCGATTCACAAGGAAGTTGGTTGGTCAGTTGGGTCTGAATGAGGACCGCGTAAAAATGGTGTTTGTTTCAGCAGCCGAAGGTGACAAGTTTGCAGCAGAAATCAACAAGTTCGCTGACGAGATTCGAAAGATTGGCCCCAATCCCATTAGATTATAATGAGCATAGTATTCCGGTCTAACTCTCAATGCAAACATGTGCATCAATCAACTAGTTCATATTGAATGGCGACCGATTGGTTTCAATTAATAAAAGGAATCTGAAAAAGCTCTTCAGTTTTAAAGTAGGCCGAGGGGAATCAAAAACACGCCTACTGTATTTGAGTCGCAAGCAGTATCTCATTTATTACTGAATTAGCATTAGTCAGACTTGAAGAGAGAATATGAAAAAGGGGCGTTGAATAATGAAAAAGAGCCCAAAACAACGAAGCACACTAAAAGAGAGAGTACGTAGAATATTCAAGACGAACAAACTCTGTCAAATTGCATTTGAAGAATTAGAGAATGACATTGAAGTCCAGACCATGCTCGAAGACAGCAACCGTATGGCAATAGACCGGATGGGATACTCAGACCATGGTCATACACACTCGCTGATTGTGACAATGAACGGAGTACGGTTACTTAGACAATTGATTAAAGGATTGCAGCCGACGATGGTCCAAGAGGAAACTGGCGATGCAAACGACTCTGAACTTGTTGTTATGCTAGGCTGTTATCTTCATGATATTGGAATGGTGGTTGGACGCACTAATCACGATGAGTTCTCAGTGGTACTGGCTCTCCCAATAATTGATCGAATCCTAACTAAGGTATACCCGAATGATAGACGCAAACAGGTCCACATCAGAAATCATCTTCTACATGCAATATATTGTCATGATAGGGTAGCAATGCCTCTGACTGTAGAAGCTGGTGTCGTTGGCATTGCAGACGCGTTGGATATGACAAAGGGCCGAGCAAGAATCCCGTTTGAAGCTGGAAGAGTCAATATACACAGCACTAGTGCTCTTGCAATTGAAAACGTTAGAATTCGCAAGGGCGAAGAAAAAACAGTCCGAATCGAAGTGACCATGAACAATGCATCTGGAATCTTTCAGATACAGGAACTTCTTGAGGAAAAGATTCGTAACGCCAAATCGTTGGTTGACCACATAGAGCTCTATGCCATCATGTCACCTCGAGAAGATACCATCATAAAAGAGGAACTTCGTGTACTTTAGACCCATTTTGTTTGGTTCACTAAACTTTCTCGACCTTGTGTCTAACGAGTTCACACACAACACACAATATATATGTACGATTTCGAACACTCGTGGCGTTTCATAAAAGAATGTAAAATAAGAAGCGTGGAAAAATGCGGCTTGATCCTATTGACTCTCAGATAATAGCAATGCTCCAGAATGATGGTCGTCGGTCCTTTAGTGAGATTGCTGATACTGTGGGAAGAACTGAAGTCACAATTCGACGACGAGTTAAGAGACTCATTGATGAGGGGTATATCAAGCGTTTTACAGTAGTACTGGACCCTCTAAAGATTGGACGGAAAATACGTGCAGTCATTCGTGTCAAGACCGCGATGAAAGAAGCAGCTGTGATTTCCAAGAAACTCAGGGAATTCCAAGAAGTCAATGAAGCTTATTTTCTAGATGGAGCCTGTGGTCTGATGATTATGGTGACAGTCGATGATCTCACTGAATTAAAGGCATTTCTTGAAACACGTCTTGGACGTATCCCTGGTGTTGGTGATGCTGAAACCTGTATCGTACTTGAAGAAATCAAATCTGCTTTCTAGATTACTGGAGGTCTTTTGATGCAGTATTTACTGCATCTCTCGGACCAGCAGCTAGTTAAACTTCATCACCACGCTGAAACAAGCCTACCTCATGAGGCGGCAGCGCTTCTTTTTGGAATAGTGTCAGATCAATCAATCATTGTCAATCGCATCGAACTAATGCACAATGAGGCATCTTCTAGCACAATATCATTCACGGTCAATCCTGAGGA
>JAEORI010000363.1 GCA_016840965.1 Candidatus Thorarchaeota archaeon
GGACTTGCTGTACACCGGTAATTCCCTGTAACCGTGTCTCAAGCTTTTTGACTTCCACATTCAGTTGCTCGGGAGTGAAATAACATTCATAGAAACATTGATCAGCGGCTTGACAGATTCCACTTGTAAAGAGAATATCCTCCAAACCTACTTCCATGAAGACCATTGTGAGTTCTTCAAGAAAACTCTTGCTGAGTTTTTCAATGACGAGCTTGAGATACATCACTTTGTTACTGTCGACAGGATATAGTTTGACGTTTCCATCCTTAACAACGAGAATTGCCAGACCATACTTTTGACCAATTCTATCAACAAATTCCGCTGGTAAGGTGATTTTGTCACCCTTCTCGATTTTCAGTACCCTTGCTTGCGTCATGTCACCCTTTGTCAATCACTTCTGCCTCCGAAGAGTCACTTGCCATCATATATTGTGGTGATTATATCTCTTGCGGGAGTCGTCGAGAATCAGGTTCCTCGACGAAACCAGCTTCGAATTTTCGCTAAAGCTTCAATTTCAGGCTTTTCCACTACTCGGAGTGCCCATTTTTTCTCATCCGTGATTGAAAACTCAAGAAAAGCTACTTCTCCCTGAGATCGTATTTTCTCCATTTCCTGTAACCGTCCATTTAGCCATGCTTTCTTTGAGACTGGCATTCTTGAAGTTGCCATATCGAATAGGGCAGGATGAAGATCAAAAATCAAAGCACGCTCTCTCATATATTCAAGAACTCCTTCTTGAAGTGCTTGACTAATTTTTTCCCTATCTGTGAAAAAGGAAGCGGCAACAGACATGTTTGTATATTTCTCAGGCAAATTAAGTGCAAATTTGAATGAACGATTGAATTTAGAGAGATGTGTTGCTGCATCAAGGAAAAGAATCGTTTCTGGCTTCCCTTCAAACTCGTCTTTCGAGATTTCCAGAATTGGATTTGTTACTGTTTCTTCTTGGTCCATAACCGATTGAATTAGTTGATCAGTAACAGGTGGCAAATCACTATCTTCTACAGATTCGATTGATTCATAGCTAAGTGATTCGCTTTCCCAGCCATCCTCTTTCTTTCCACTTATCTTATCTTCATCTATCTGTTTTGGACGTTTATGGAGTGGAATATATCCTATCTCCTCTACAAGATGTTGAAGAACTAGAGGGAGGAATAAATCATAGAGTGTTCCACGAGTTTCAAGAATAACTAGAACTGGCTTGAATGAAGCCACAGCTTCGACAAGCCCTGATTCAAAATTGGGTGAATCATCAAAGAACTTCTTCAGCTTATCTTCGGAATACCCTCTTTTCACACGTTCTGTCCATTCCGAATATACATCTTTGACTTCTTGTTTTCTACGGTCTTTCACCATACTCATGAATTTACCCAAGTACCTAACACCGCGGGACACAGCTGTAGCCGGACTGATGAATACGGTCATCATTCCAACAGCCTCGCCTGCATATTCGCTTGCTTCTGTGCTTCGGATTTTACCCATGACCTCTTCCGTAAGCGACGGTGGACCAAGCTTCTCAACAAGTACTTCAATCATCCCTGCAAAATCCTCAAATGCGGCATCCCCTGGACCAACACGTTCGCCAACAGGTGATGCATCGGATAATACTTCAGCGAATACATTGGGTCTCTTTACCAACCAATCCAAAGGGATTTTCAGTGCTGAAAACTTGTGTAACCAGTTTCTTTCCGATTCGCTAGGGCCAAAGTAAAATTTTGAGGAATCTGGAAATAAACCGTCAAAAATCTCCATGAACTGGTCAAAGCCTGCCTTTGTACTAAGTCCCATCTCATCTTTTTCCATGGCATCAACAACCAATACGAGTCCACTCTCTTTGGTTTTAGCCATCTTTGCCATCGTCAGCATAACTTGTTTTGGTGATAGATATAGGAGGTCACTCTCTGCAAATGGTGCATCATAGAAAGAAAATATACCCAATCGCCTCCAAGATCTTCTAGACAATTTTGCGTTGGCGAGGTGTGAAAACCATTCATAGCCTCGTTTATACCTTGGAATTGAATCATCATCTATTTCTGAGGACGGCATTTGATACACCCAAGAGTCGAAATAATCGACTCCTGAGGCTTATTTGCACGTTATTGAGATAAAGCTATTGCATCCTTTAATCCGCTCTTACTGCTAGGACTGCAAGAATGGCTGCAACAACGATGATACCAATTACGACATATAATCTCCACTCAAAGCCAGTCACTCCTGGAGAATAGGGGTCCGCTGAGGATGACAAGATATTGTATGCTCCCCCAAACCCTGCCATGCTTAGAATCTCACATGCATATCCCGAAAGTATGAGTTTGCCAGTGCTGAATCCAGGAGCATTTGCGAATGAGCTCTCTTGAGTTTGACAGTTCAAGACGAATGACTCGGCAGCAGTAATATTAACAGATGACAGTCCACCTAGAATTTCAATAGCTGAAAGTGCAAAGTATGTGGATTCCAAAGTCGTTGCTATAGAACCGTTACCTTCTTCAAAACCACCGTTGAAATCAAGTTCTTCATCGTTCAGAATTTGGCGAGCAACTAGCCAAGTTCGAAGAATACTGGCTTCTGGAATGGTCGCAAGAGGATCAAGAGCATAGTATGCCATGACAGCAGCAAAGGTGCCAGTCACACTAGGAAGGAAATCATCGGGAGTCAGTTTGTAACCATTTCCTTCTTTGCAACTCTCAATCCATTCAATGGTTGCTGTTTCATTGAGAAGCCAATCCCATGCATCTTCATCTGGATATAATGTATCTATAATTCTCATTGACGCCAATGCATAGGCAGTGGATAATAAATCCGGTTTTACATCATCATCCAATGCATCGCGACTGATACCGAAAGCGCCTGATTCGGTTTGAGTCTTATTAATCCATAGGAGGTTTGCAGTAGCATTAATATCATAATCTCCCCAATTGGGAATGTCCGACTGAGCTTTCAATATTTGCCAAGTTACAAGACCTCTATAGTTGATTGCGTTGGTTATCGGTCCTGCAAGATAATCACTTATACCACCGTATCTTGGTTCTGTTTTCTCATTTCCAGTCAACCATTGCTGTGTCACTATGAAGTTCATGACCTCTGTGAGCGTAATTGGCGGAGGTCTATTTTGAATACTACCAATTTCATTCATGATTGTGATCGCACCATATGTTGGGTCTACACGTACTACATTTTCGCCTGGGATTGAATAACCACCCCTGACAGGATCATATCTGCTGTTCATATATGCTGTAAGAGAGTCTAATCGACTTGCCGCTGCAACCGGTTGTGCAGTAAATGCAAGTAGTATGAAGATGAATGCAAATGTAATTGCTACGACTCTGACCCTTTTCATATGACATCACGGGCAATCTAAATGTCACTGAGAATATGCTCAGCGCTTTGAGCATCGGACTGAGGTGCCGTTATTAACATTTCCCCCTCTCAAAGGTTGTACTAGGTTATACAAGAGAATGCAATGATGAATAAATTATGCGTAACCAATTGGTCCTCTCTGTTTCTTTCGGATATACGAATATGCACTGTCTGCTGCAATAGCTCCGTGCCCAACAGCTACAGCAATCTGCTTCATGGATTCAACAACATCTCCAGCTGCAAATACTCCCGGGATATTAGTTGCCTGTTTGGCATTGACAAGAATCTCTCCACGGTTGTTTGTTTGTACTCCTATGTTAATTGCTATGGAGCTCTCTGGATTTGACCCAAGTGCAACAAACGCGCCATCTACTGGAAGGGCCCTTTCTTCTCCAGTTTTGACATTTTGTAAAAGCAACTCATTGACAAGATCTTGTCCTCGTATCTCCTTAACGATAGTGTCCCAAAGAATTTCTACGCTTGAGTTGAACACATAATCTTGAATGATTTTCTCTGCTCTCAACTCATCCCGTCTGTGAATCAGAAACACCTTTTTCACAACCTCTGCGAGATAGAGTGCCTCAGTCACTGCTGTGTTTCCACCGCCTATGACCGCCACCGTCTTGTCACGAAATAATGGACCATCACATGTAGCACAATAAGACACTCCACGACCAGTTAGTTTCTCTTCTCCTGGTATGTTTAAGTGTCTGTGTCCTCCACCTGTAGCAAAGATAATCGCGTTTGCTCTATAAACACCACGTCGAGTTTCGAGGAGAAAATCACCATCGTTTATTTCTCTCTTTACATCCTTAACTTCTGTTATTTCTTTGATTACTGCCCCCGATTTCTTGACTTGCTCTTTCATTTTGTTAGCTAAATCAAGACCTACAATGAATGTATAACCTGGGTAGTTCTCAATCCCTGGGCTTGTTGCTTGTGCTCCGCCAAGGACTTTGGATTCTAATAAGAGCGTCTTTAGTCCATAGCGTGCCCCGTAGATTGCTGCAGTCATTCCTGCAGGACCACCACCAATAACGATTAGTTCCCAATTCAAGTCCTCTGTCAATCTACTGCCTCCGTTTCTGGTCCCAGGTATTGTGTTTTGGTTTCTTCATAAATGCTTAATCTTTCTTTCCTGTGTGAAAGGCTAATCCCATGTTTCTAAGATTATCTGCTGATAGACTACTAGAATGTATAATCTCAATACGGTTTGTTGGTTTTATCAAATCTGAAATTCTACTGAATGTCACTTCTCGGATTGGGAGGTTTCCCCTATTCATAAGATAAGTAGCTTTCTTGAACCTCTCCGGATCATAGGAGAAGATGTGTCCGGGACTTATCAATAACACTGCATCCACATAGTCGAGCCCATCCCAAGGCCATGCTGCATCATTGAAGCCCTCAATAATTGCTACATCAGCACTTTTCTCAAGTTCGGCAAAAGAATCAGACACATACTTTTCAAAGTGCTGTCGTTCAAACTCTTGCACTTCTTCAAGACTGTTAACAGACAAAATAGCTACCCCCCTTGTAAGCATCCCCACTTCACTCTGCGGGATGATTAAGCGTTCTTCCTCAACAAGTTTTTGGGCAACTAAGACAGTTGTATCTATTCCTGAATCATCTGGTCTGCTGAAACGTTCTAGAGTGAGTATTGAACTCGATCCCGCCAATCCTAATGTGTTTGCTAGGTTCTGTAATGGCTTTTCAAGACGCATCGGGACAAACAGGTTATGAACTGGGTTAGCAACTTCAATAGGATGTTTTGAATCGAAATGCTTGCGGACTTCCATGGCATCCGCCGATGCAATGATTCCTTTTTGAAGACAGACCTTTGTATGTTCATGTTTATACCAGTAGTTATGTCCGCTCAGAGGTTTGAAGTATTCAATTGAATACCCCTCTCCAGTCAAAGCTTTACTTAGTTGAATGGCAACCTGCGTCTTTCCAGAATCAAAACTATTCATTCCAACAAGCAAAATACGCATTGCCAATCCGATGAACCTCAGAAAAAGAGATGATTGGAGCCTTTCGGCTCCAAAGTATTATTGTCTAATATTACATCATTCCAGGCATTCCGCCCATTCCACCCATTCCACCGGGTGGCATTCCCTCAGCGCCTGCTGGAGGACCTGCGGTTGCTTTTGCAGCGATGACATCATCAATCCTGATAATCATCTGGGCTGCCTCAGCTGCAGAACGGATAGCTTGGCTCTTGACTCGAGCAGGTTCAATCACACCTGACTTCATCATGTCAGTGGTTACACCTTTTATTACATCAACACCAAACCAGATACCAGTTTCCTTTGAGTGGTCCTTGTTCAAGTCTGCGATGATGTCAATAGGGTCATGACCACCGTTTTCTGCAAGAGTTTTCGGAATGACACGTAGTGATTCAGCGAACGCCTCGATAGCGAGCTGTTCACGACCGCCTACTTTGTTAGCGTATGCTTCGAGTCTCTTAGCAATCTCTGCCTCAACTGAGCCACCACCAGCTACGTAGGTAGAATCTTCTACAACATTTCTCACAACGGAGAGTGCATCATGCATTGCTCTATCTGCTTCATCAACAACATGCTCAGTTCCGCCGCGAATCACAATTGACACTGCTTTTGGATCCCTGCAATCCTTGACATAGACAAGTTTGTCATCACCAATCTTGACCTCTTCAACAATACCAGCAGAACCCAGGTAGCTTGCATCAAGCTCATCAAGGCTTGTGGCAATCTTTCCACCAGTAGCTTTTGCTAGTTTCTCAAGAGTGCTCTTCTTTGCCCTTCGCATTGCCATAATTCCAGCTTTAGCGAGATAGTGCTGTGCAACATCATCAATGCCCTTCTGACAAACAAGTACGTTCGCACCAGTTGCGACAATCTTGTCGACCATGCGAGTGAGCATTTTCTCTTCCTCGTCTAGGAATGCTTTAATCTGCTCAGGACTGTCAATCTTAATCTCTGCATCAAACTCGGTCTTCTCAACCTCGATGGCTGCGTTGACTAAAGCAATTTTAGCTTTCTCCAACTTTCGAGGCATTGACGCATGGACAACCTCTTTATCGACAACCATCCCTTTGACTAGTTCGGTTTCTGTGAGACTCTTGCCCTGCTTCTTGATGATTTCTATCATCTCAATGTCAGCCTTGACTCCACCATCAGTCTTCTCTGCAATCTGCAGTATTGCATCGACAGCAATCTTCGCAAAGTGGTCCTTTGAGCCAACCACTGATTTGCTGTTCATTGATGTGGAAGCAATGTTTGTCAGTACCTTTTTGTCCGTGCCCTCCATAGAAACTGCAATCTCATTCAGTATCTTGGTGGCTTGCTCGGCTGCCTTCTGATAACCACCGACAATTATTGTTGGGTGGATCTTCTTTTCCAACAGGTCTTGTGCTCTCTTCAGGAGTTCTCCAGCTATTACAACTGAGGTTGTTGTACCATCGCCGGTTTCCTGGTCTTGGCTCTTCGCCACCTCCACAAGCATCTTTGCAGCTGGGTGTTGCACATCAATCTCTTTCAGGATTGAAGCACCATCATTTGTAATGGTCACATCTCCGAGGCTGTCCACAAGCATCTTGTCCATACCGCGTGGGCCAAGAGTGGACTTTACAGCATCAGAGATCACAATACCAGCCATGATGTTGTTGGACTGTGCGGACCTGCCGCGTGTTCTTGATGTACCCTCCTTAAGAATCAGGACGGGTGTTCCAGACAACTGTGCCATTTTGTTTTCCCCTTATCTTTTGCTTTAGTACGATTCGTTTTCCTAGGATAGAATAACGTAC
>JAEORI010000364.1 GCA_016840965.1 Candidatus Thorarchaeota archaeon
ACAGATGCTTGACTCTGTACAGGGTAAGACAGGAAAGGATGTTTACACCCGTTGGAGTAATCCAACAACAAAAAATGTGGAGGATAAAATGAACGCCCTCGAAGGAACAGAAGACACTCATGTCCTAGCTTCTGGTATGGCTGCAATTTCTTCTGCAATTATCGGGCTTGTTAAGAATGGTGAGAGGATCCTCTCCAGTGATTCGATTTATGGTGGAACGGTTCATCTCTTCAATAAGATACTCTCTCAAAGTTGCATAGAAGTTGACTATGTAGATACCAATGAACTTGCTGATCATCTCTCTGACTCCTCTTCCCAATACAAGCTTTGTTTCTTTGAAACTCCCACTAATCCAACTTTGAAGATTGTTGACATCAAAAAAGTCGCTGAAGCAGCCCAAGCAGCCGGTACGATTAGTATGGTTGATAGTACCTTTGGGTCTCCCATCAATCAAAGACCTCATACCTTAGGTATAGACCTTGTGATGCATAGTGCAACCAAATATCTTGGTGGTCATAGTGATATCATTGCTGGGACTATCTCAGGTCCAAAAGAATTGATGACTGATGTTCGAGGTGCCGCAAAGCTTCTTGGAGGAACCATGGATCCATTTGCTTCTTTCCTCTTGGATCGAGGTATCAAAACACTGGGTGTCCGAATGGAGAAACACAACTCAAATGCCAGTTTTCTCGCTGAGAAATTAGCTCGTGATTCGCGAATTAGAAAAGTTCACTATCCTGGACTCTCAAGTCATCCACATCATGATATAGCGAAGAAGCAAATGACAGGCTTCGGAGGCATGTTGTCCATTGAACTCGAATCTGATTTAGCCGGGACTAGTCAGTTTGTTGATTCACTTAACATCTTCTTGAATGCAGTTTCTCTTGGAGGCGTCGAGAGTCTAGCAAGTATACCTGCATTGTCTACACATTATGGTATTGATGAACGTGCTCTAAATGAGATGGACATATCCAGCTCGACTGTTCGTTTGTCAATTGGTATCGAGGACCAAGATGATTTGTTAAATGATTTGATGGATGGTTTGGATGCAGTGTGATAGGCTGATATTACCAGCGCAATACGGCCAAATGTTAAGTGGTTAGTTTTCACCTGTTCACTGCTTTCAGCTTTCAGAAGCTGGAAATTGATTTTTCTCAAACAGCGGAACACATGTCCCTCTAGAATGAGCCTAGAAGGCGATTTGGAGCAGTTTAAGAATAGTGAATTTATTCAGACTGGTTATATTCAGATTCTACAATGAATGTCCTGATTGGGAATGACAGTAAATCAAGAA
This sequence comes from Candidatus Thorarchaeota archaeon, assembly GCA_016840965.1. Next base: position 1,295 of record JAEORI010000364.1, read on the forward strand.
TCAACCTATGCCACGTACAAGATGAACAGAACAGAGTGCGGACGATGCTCATGTATAATTGTCTACTCTAGTCCTCAATGTGTTCTATGTGATGCCGCTCTTGAGCTCATGTATAGCGTCATTTCTGATTTTGGTTTGCAGCCTTCTGCAGTTCGAGAAGTAGATATTACAAAAGATGATGATGATGGTTGTGGACTTCCTGCTCCCGTAGGACTTCCTGCGATACGTATCTGTGAGGAATTCATTAGCGGACTTCCTGACATAGATAATGCTCGTGGTGCAGTAATGCATGCAGTACTAAAGAACTGCTTCTCTGATAATGAGTGTTTTTAAAATCATGATAAGAAGCTACTTCAACCTTAATATAGCAACAATCTGATCTAGATTGATTATCTCATTGCATGAATGTGAGCCATGGATCTCCAGATCTCTGCATTACGTCGTAGTTCTTGCACTTTTTCCATATCCGCATAATAAAGGGGTTTTCGCATATCCTGTAAGTTTGGTGATCTTCTACAAAACTTGCCACGTAATAGCGTCTTGAGTGCAAGCGTGACTGTTCTCATAGCAAGCCCCGATGATTTTGCCAAGTCTTGTGGGCACATTGGACCTTCTCTATCTAACTTGTCAAGTACTATCAATGTGCTCTTTGTCAGGTTGATAGGAACGCTCATTCTAACCACACACTTTTCTCAGGCATGAGATGGCCAATAAACACTATTGGTTTGCCATTATATCATGCGTTGATAATTTGTCGGCAACTCTTTTTATATAAAGATTGTCAATAACGTAATAACGCAATTGCTTAGAAACCAACCTTAATTGTATAATTTTCTCCAGAAAATGTCAGGGTGAACTCCAACGCCGCAAATAGACCCAAAGGATGTAGAAATCATAGGCGTTATCGATAAGTTTGGGCCTAGGGTTTCAACAGAAGAAGTAAGCGAACTCGTGAATATTCCAGCCAGAACAGTCAGATATCGTTTGAAAAGACTTAGAGAAACTGGAGTGTTGGGCCCTGCTTGTGTTTTGACATTTGAGCGTAGATTGGGTCTTGGTGAACACATTTTCCTAGTTGACTCAACCCGAAAAGGGAATGAATATCTTCCTGATGTGTTCTATGCCATTGACACAATATACCACAATAGTCCTACATATGGGAACTACAATGGGTATATTGCATTTTCACTATATTCTCTCTCATCACCAAGAATAACACGTAGGATTCTTGAAGAACTGCAGAAGACTGAACTAATTTCAGACTTTTTTATTTTCGACATCACTGACTTCGCCTACAAACCAGCAGATTATAGCTTTTACAATTCAGGTATTGGTTGGGTTTGGGATTGGAGTGATTGGAAGGATCAGTGCCAAGAAATCATTAAGTCAAAGAAACAATTCGACTTTCCAATGGAAGAAGTTCAGTCTATTGCTGAGTTTGACAAGCATGATATTCTTATTTTACGGCACATGTTCGATGACAGTGAGATTACGCAAAAGAAACTTGCCCATATTTTAGGTATCTCGGAGGCTCTTGTAAACAGAAGAATACGTCGTTTGGAGGATGAGGGTATTATCAAAGGTTACAAATCAACAGTGTGCACAATTGAAAATGAAATAAACCTAATCTGTTTTCTTGAATTAGAACGACCTGAAGACCCAATATTGGCTGCTTTTTACAGACTTCCATTTCCTGCAACAATAACGATGGAATCGAGGACTAGGTTTGGAATTCAACTCTCCCTCAGTGCAAAAAACATGGTTGGATTCTTGAAGGGTCTAGATTTTCTTAGACCCAATCTAGCATCATGTTTTATCCAAACTATTCATGACGCTAAGATGAGTATGGATTCTCATCCGTATAATCTGTACAATGAAAAGACAAACCGGTGGGAAACACCTGGATCTGAATATCTAGAAGACATCAGGAATGTCTTAAACCGTAAATAGCAATCTATCTTCTTTACATAACATCAAGAAGAAGTGCATTTCCTTCTTTACCAACTATTTTCAGCAAATTCATTTTTCTCAAACAGTATGTCAATTTTTGACCAAGTCGTTTTGAAATTCCTAGAGATTTTACGAGTATAGAATTTGTGAAAGGTCTTTCAAGCGAGTCAGGGATGAAATGAAGGAAGTCTGAGGGGGTCTCATAAACACGCCTATCTATGACTCCAAGTAATTTTCTATCGACTATGCTCCATCCTCTCCTCCGCCAACTTCCTTTTCCATCTTGGCGACGTATCTCTTCCTCCTCTATCAATATTACTTCCAATGAGAAATTAGGATGAACAATAAAACTAGGAATTCTTACAAGCTCGTCGAAGATGTCTACAAACCCGCATCTTTTAGGGGACAGTCTATGATCCAACGATGATGCACTGTTTGGTGTCTGCTTCACAATCCATTTCTTCTGTGAAAGTGGATGTACCAATCTCACTGGATATTTTTTTAAGAGCGCAAACAATTTTTCCTTGATTTGAGCAAAATTACTAGTTTGAATTTCAATCAATAATCCTGCTTTGACAACATCCACAATGTACCCATCAACCAAAACCTCTGTTCTTGCATCATCATCCATGTAGAGTTCTTTCAAACTAGTGTGTAGTGAACCCTCCCGCAATGTACCAATAATAGGGTCCTTTGACATGAGCTTTCACCAAAAGTTTATGCTAGAGATGTCGGGTCCAAACTGATGCATCATCATGCGGATATAATGATGGAATGTTGCCGACCTCTTTGAATCTATTTGCTAGGTAAAATTTTCGTGCGATTTCATTGCTACTTTCCATAAACAATAGAATTACCCTGAGCGAATAGCCATTTGATAGGAAGAATTCAGTTGCATCCTCTATCACCGCATCAACCAATTTTGTTGCTATGCCCTTACGTTTGAATTGCTCGTTAACTCCTAATCCGATAATCTCGCCAACTCCATCATTTAACCCCCCTCGTGGTTCCCAAGCTATTGTTCCACATACAAAATCATCTTTGATGGCAAGAAGTGTTCTGTATTTCAAAACCATATCTTCAGCGAACTTCTTAGCTCGCTCTATATGGTTCTCTACTTCCTGTCTGTATAAGTTTTCTAATAATGAGATGTCTGAAGATTTAGCTTTTCTGATGGATGTCATGTCATTTCAAAATACGAAGTCGGAGTCATTTGTACCTGTCGTTCCTAAAGACCTATTCAATGATTACGACAGCATCAACGAAGAGCTCATACTCTTCATCCTCATCAATATTGAATATCAACACTTTCTCGACCTCAAACTCACCGCGGATTTCAAGAAGCCTTGATTCAGTCAGAATCTTTACTCCAGACTCTTCAAGACGTTTTTCTAGATCTGGTGTAGTAAGAACTTCTTTTTCTGGAGTGAGAAGGATTACTCTGTCTGTCACCTCAGTCAATTGAATTGCAGTTTCAACAGATTCATCACCAGAGTGCAATATCAATGTACGTTGATTCTTGAATGTTTGAGGGTCATTTACAGAAAGCCAAACTCCTTTGTTTAGGAACTCATCCTGTCCAACAACGCATCCAGGTTCTGGTATAGATGTCATCTCAACTTTCTCGACATGCTCTCCTTTTCCTCGCCTGTAGTTAGTTATAGCCTCATGAAGAGCATCAGCAGCAAGGTTTGAGCAATGCATCTTGATTGGTGGCAATCCATCAAGCTCGTCTGCCACATCCTGACGTGTAAGTTTCATCGCTTCATCCAATGTCATGCCCTTGACCATCTCGGTCGTCATACTTGTGGTAGCAATCGCTGACCCACAACCAAAGGTCCTAAATTTGGCATCGGTTATGGTATCACCATCGATGCGAATATAGACCTCCATAATATCTCCACAAGTTGGATTTCCAACTTTTCCTACAGCAACATCATCCCCTTCCAATGTGCCAACGTTTCTTGGATTGCGGAAATGATCAAGAACCTTTTCGCTATATTTGGTTGATTTCATTTTACATCACCCATTCTTGGTTTTGTATATTGGAGATAGTTCTCTTAGTCGTGTAACTACTTTTGGCACGACCTCAAGTACTATATCAATGTCTTCATCTGTGTTGAATCTGCCTGTTGTCAATTGGAGTGAGCCATGTGCTTCTTCATGCAAAAGCCCTGTCGCTATCAGTGTGTGAGATGGCTCTAGTGTTTTCGATGTGCATGCAGATCCTGTTGAAACAGATATTCCCAAATCTTTGAACGAAAGTAGAATGGATTCACCTTCAATTCCATCAAATCTGAAATGAGCATTAGATGGAAGTCGGTCTGTTGGATGCCCATTAAGATGGCTATCAGGTACTTCATCAAGAATCTGCTTAATCATTCTATCTCGATATTTTTGGAATCGTCTTACTTCCATATTCATCTCTTTCTGCATTATTTCTGTAGCAATACGCATTCCAACTATTCCTGGAATATCCTCACTGCCTGATCTGAGACCCTTCTCCTGTCCTCCTCCAATAATAATGGGGTTCACTCTAAATTTCTTCTGCATGTACATAACACCTACCCCCCTGGGTCCATACAGGTCGTTAGATGAGAGCGCCATGAGGTTGATGTTGTCTTTTTTCACATCAATAGGAACAAGTCCTTCACCAGCAACAGCATCCGTATGAAAAGCGATTCCCTTCTCTGCTGCAAGTTTTCCTATCTCATGAATTGGCTGGATGGTACCAATCTCGTTACTAGCAATTCCGATTGAGATGAGAATTGTTTGATCTGTTATTCGACGTTCAAGTTTTTGTAAGTTTACCTTGCCATATTGGTCAACAGGGACTTTTGAAATCGAAAATCCCTCCCTCTCAAGGTACTTTGCAATGTTGTGTATCGAGATGTGTTCTATCTCTGAAATTACGATGTGATTTCCCTTGTTCTTGTTTCTAAGGGCATAGCCTATGATTCCCAAGTTTATTGCTTCTGTTGCACCAGAAGTAAAGACAATCTCGTCCTCATCTGCATTGATAAAGTTCGCAATCTTCTTCCTACTTACCTCTAATGCCTCTGTTGCTACATCTCCGACGTGATGTAATGATGATGGATTCCCAAATGACTCATGGAAATACTTCGTCATTCCTTCAATTACTCTGGGGTCGACTGGTTTTGCACTCTGATAATCGAGATAGACTTCTTTCATTTCTCCATCAACCTTTTTCTAGAACCACATGGTTGCATCTGCTTCTAGGGCAAGGTCATTAAGTGTTGCAGCTCCAACAATCTTTAGGTCTGGGTCCAGTTCTACTTTTTCCCATCCCAACATCTGTTTAGATGCTTCGCACACGTAAATGGGAATTCCCATTTCAACTGTCTTCTTCATTATCTCCTTAAGACTTGGAAAACTACCTAACTTTATCTTTTCAGCAGCTCCCGGTTGAAGAACTCTCAACGCTTGTCCCAAGAAGTAGACTTTTGCATCAATGTCCATTGCCTTAGCACTCTGAGCTAGCACAAACGGAGAGTATTGACGTTCAGGATCATCTGATGTTTGTACATATAAGATACTACTCACACACTATTCCTCCTTCTTCTTAATGAGAAATCTCTGCACTCCATCTTCAAGACGTTCAAAGCTCAATAGAATATGCCCAGTTCGTTTAGCAAAGCGTTTGATGTCCTCCTCAGCCGCAGGATCATCAGCGAGCATCTCTAGTACTTCGCCAGGCTTTAGCCTATCAATTGCTTCTCGGGTCTGGAATAATGGTTGCGGGCAGAATAACCCCACACAATCTAGACTCTCAACTGGCTCCATATCCGACATGGATTTCACACCTAACTATCGTTAATTACTTCTTATAAGTTTGGTTATCTCTACCTGTTCATTCGGACTCGTTTAAATCTAAGTTTGTACGGACCATAACTAGAAAACTCTGGAATGTGAATCTATGGTGAAAACTAGCCGAGCTGCAGTTGTTCCAAAACCCAATGCAGATTTAATTATCGAAGAATATGAAATCCCAAAATTAGAACCTGGAGCCGCCTTGATGAAGGTTGCACGCGGAGGTGTATGTGGAACTGATGTCTGGCTCTGGCAAGGAAAACTTGCAGGAGTGCCTTATCCCCTAATTCTGGGCCATGAGGTTGTTGGCACAATAGAGTCAATTGGTCCAAAACCAATCAAGGATCTTGATGGCAATGAGTTGAAGGTCGGAGACCGTATTGGATTCCATGATGTCACACAAACATGTTTCTCTTGCTACTATTGCTTAATTGCCAAAACCCCGACAAAATGTCCTAATAGAAAGGTCTATGGAATAACCATGGACTCAACCAAATTTCCAAGATTAATTGGTGGTTATAGTGAATATCTTTACCTTTCACCAGGCACTCATATAATGAAATTACCCGATCATGTGAGCTTTGATGGTGCGAGCGCTGTCGGGTGTGCTATGCCTACAGCAGTCCATACTGTCCTTCGTAGTCCCATGCGATGGGGACTGAATGTTGCAATCCAGGGTTCTGGTCCCGTCGGTCTGATGATTGCAGTTCTTGCAATCGTGAATGGCGCATCAACTGTTACAGTATTGGACAAAGCAAAAAACCGCCTTGATATTGCTGAGAAGTTCGGTGTTACTCACACCTTGAATATTGGTGAAACCACACTTGAAGAGAGAAAAGAAAAACTCAGAGAGATAACTGGTGGACATGGTCCAGATATTGTCTTTGAAGCAACTGGTAGTCCACAGGCTATTCCAGAAGGAATAGAACTAGTTAGAGATGGAGGAAGCTACACAATCTGTGGTCAATACACAGACCATGGACCTGTTGAGATTAATCCACACTTGATGAACAAAAAGCATCTTGATATCAAAACTGTTTGGGGTTCTGAAACCCTGCATGTCTATACAGGGATCAAGACAGTAGCAGATAATTATGAGCGATTTCCATTCGAATCCTTAGTGACTCATCGGTTCTCATTAGAAGATTCACAGAAAGCACTAGAGGCACAAGAAAAACAAGTATCACTTAAAGCTGTCATTCAACCTCATGGTGATTGAATCTGAGTGTGAAACTGAGAGGAAGAAGATGCTTCACGAGATTTAGTCCGACATATATGGGTCTTCATCCATGTCGATATCGGCATAACCAACGTCTCTCAAGAGATCCTCGATGGACTCAGCACCTGTCACCCAAGATAACGCCCAATGACCATCTTCCTGTAGATATAGCTCAACATCCGGGAGATCTCCGAGCAGATTATGGTCCATCTCAATAGCATCTTGGTAAGCGCCTGCCAATGCTAGCACAAAGCAAGAACCGCGTACATTTTCTAGTTTGCCAACAGGAATACCATCACCAATCATTCCACCTGGTGTAGTCAGGAGTCTGTTATCTTTTGTAAACCACACTTCATCTGTGTGTGGTTTGTAGAACTGAGTTATCTCTCCATCTGAATCACATGTTATGTCTACTAAACGGACTATGGTCTGAGGTCTTAAATGGAGGTCTCTAACTGGAATGACAGGGAAATGTTGCTTCACCAGCACATGATCAGCAATGCTATTGAAAACACTGAAGTTACCGACAACAATATGTTCTGGTTGCCAAAAACTCCTTACTAATCCATCAATTTGATATGATTTTAGTTTGAGTTCGGCAAGTCTAGCTCTCATTACATCTTCTAATGTTCCTGTTAGCATCTCTTGTTCCATGATGTACTTCATGCCATCAAGATTTAGCCCGCTGTATTTCTCATGGTAACTATTCCATATCTCTTTAATCTCATCGAGTTTTGAAGCACTCTCGATTCTTTCAATTGTCTTCTTCTCAAAATCCTCTGCGTCTTCAGAAACATATTCTCTTCTATTCTCTGGAAATATTGACCGAACCTCTAGAGCCTCAACAATAACCATGGAGGCTAGTGCTGTAAGCCCTCGTCCTGACTCAATCATTATATTTGGTGGCGGGTGTAGACTCTTACTTTGTGATAACTGTGTATTTACTCCAGACACTAGAAGATGAGCATACTGATACATATAGTCTGAAATATGAGAACTAGTGTAGTCAATTGCTAGTCCGCCGCCAAAATCAATGTTCGCAAGATTTGACAATCCCATGTTTCTCAGTTCTGTATAGATTTTTGTCAGTAGTCTACCAAATTTCTCAAAAGACTCTATTTTGGTGATTTGTGAGCCTGCATGTGCAAGGATTGTTTGAACCGATTTCATGAATTCCTTCTCTTTCAGTAGCATTACAACATCATATAGGTCGTGAATACTCAGACCGAATTTGGAATCTCTTCCGGTAGAGTGAGACCAGTGTCCCTCGACGTTCAGATATGGTTTGATTCGCAAAACTAGATTGGTTTCTTCAGCATTGAATCGGTCAACAATCAAACGAGACTCATGGACTGACTCTATGGAAATTGCAATATTGTAACCTTCTTTCATACACTGCTTGATTAATTCCAAATACTCCGGGTCTTTTGTTCCATTACAGACTATGAGCCTATGCTTCTCACTTTCGATGACATTTTTGATTAGAAGTAGTTCTGCTTTTGTTCCAGCTTCCAGACCATAGTCAGAATCAGAGCGAATAACAGCAGTTACACAATCCTTTCGTTGATTGACTTTGACCGGATAAATCCCAATGAACTTCCCTTCAAAGTCAAGTTCACTGAATACCCGTTGAAATGCTGCTTTTAGTTTTTTAATCTGGTATGTAATCAGCTGAGGAACTCGCAGGGTGAATGAGGAAGTGTATCCTGACTCATTTCCATTCATCTCTTTGATTCTTTGAATAATCTCTCTGAAGGTTATCGTGTATTCTTGAAGTCGTAAACAGAGATTACCCTCTTCTGTGATGTCTAGGAAGTGAAGGTCGTTTTTATTCACACCATAGACTATTCTTGATTTATCTAATGACCAATTATCATCTACCACTGCATTCACCCTTGTGCTTTGAAGAGGAGTTACTATTCCTCCTCTTCACGTATGGAATCAAGCATTCCTTGGAATGCTCGAGCGAGCTCGCCAATCTCATCATCTTTCGCAATGTATGTTGCATCTACTCGAAGGTCTCCGGTGCTAAGCGGTTGGTCTTTTATCCTTGCTGCAACATTTCTATGTGCGAGATCCATTAGATATTGCAATGGTCTTGTAATAGTATTTGAAATGGCAACCGCAACTATTCCTGCTACTAGGATACCTCCTATGGTCACAATGATGATATAGGTTGCTGCTTCTGCATTTTGTTCTATGATTCTCGCTTCAAGACGTGGAATACTCTCTAGGACCTCATCTAAAGGCACTGAGATCACACAGATGTAGCCACCTTTACCAACCTGAGTGAATACGAGGATTCTTTCTTCCCCGCCTCGCGTGTATCGTAAAGTTCCTGAAGCCCCTTCTGATACACTTGTGATTTGGTCAACGTTAGCTTGAGTCAAAGCAGATGAGAAATCGGGGTTTACCTCCACATCTAGGAGATTCGGTACTCCACTTATGTACTCGTCATCTTCAACCTCTGGATGTGCAACTACTCCTCCGTAAGAATCCAAGAGAAATGCGTATCCACTCTCAAGGATTTCCACATTGATGATTTTGTCTTTGATGTCTTCTATAGTGATATCACCAGAGATGACAGCAAATGGAATGCTATTTCGATACACAACTTTTCCTATTGATATCAATAGCACCCCATCAAACTCATCATAATATGGCTCGACAAATACCATGTCGCCATTTCCATCCCAGATTGTCTGATACCAATCTTCTCCTCGTGGATCGTATGGCTCAGCTATCCTTGCAGCATCTGAAATTGGCCCCAATATGCTACCAGGATAGTTAATGAACAATCCATCATCTGCAAACGCAATATAGAGCCATCTGAACGCTAATTGGTCGTGTATTGCTCTGAAAATGTAGTCAATATTTGATACGCGCCCTAGTTTGTCCGCGTTTGCAGGAATATCAGCGTAGCTGGAATTGTAGTTTGAAGAATCTGTGTTTGCTATATACCAGCTACTGTATTCCCAGGAAACATTAAGGCCATAATTGGGATCGTAATGATTATCCGCCGGTGCTGGAGACACAAAATCATCTTCAAAAAGGAGGTCATAATACACCTCTCGATACTCATAGGTTGATCCTGGATTGAAAAGTGCTTCGAGTTCTTCTGCAGCAGCAGCTATCATTCCTTCCGCACTAGAGAGTTTTTGGTTTATCACTAGTGCTGTCTTTTGCGCGGTTTCATCCATATTTGTTTGAATCTGACTCTCGAGGGCAATGGTACTTTGGTCGCTCGTTGAATTGCCTATCAAGTTCACAAAGGTCAAAGATACAACTCCTGTAACAGCTAGGGAAAGTAATGAAATTGTGAGAAAGGTGAGAATTACATTTGTTCGGAATTTTCCTTTCTTTCTGGTTTGTGTAGTTGATTGTACCATCCTTTTTCACCTCCTAGTAGTCAACAGTTGACCCTCCAATTTCCATTTGCGCCATCAAGACTCCCACCTTTTCAAATGCTCTCTCAATTTCCAACCGTACGTTTAGTGTGTCTACAACAGAGAAATATTGTCCCTGAGGAACCCTCTCGCATATTGATTCTAGCAACTCTTCTGTCGTGATTGCTTGTCCAGTCTTCTTTGAGATTATTCTTCTATCAGTGTCTGCACGGTTTCTGAGCTCTTGTCCAACTCCAATTATGAGTAGATTTACATCCAGATGATGATCTCGAATAAAGCCCTCGATAGTAAGTGGTCTCTTTCTCTTCATTCGATCCTGCTCTGTGAGGATTCCCTCAAGAACATCTAATGAGTACTTTTTAGAGCTGTTATCCTGCCCATCAGTTAGAGCAATCACCCATCTGTGTTCACTAGACTCTATTTTCTCAAGTTCTTCAAGTGCTCTTCCAAGAGCATCGTAGAAGGCAGTCGCATAGTTTGGATATTTTAGAGAACTCAAAGTTTTGACTATTTTATTCTCTTCATCTTCCCGTTCACCCTTTATAGTTAGAGGAAGAAGTTCCCTATATGAAGAGTTGAAAACTATCACAGATACTGCATCTTGAGGATTTACCTGACTATGGAGTATCTCCAAAGCTCCATTAACTGCAGCTCTAATTCTGTTCTGAGCCTGCATGCTGCCTGAGTAGTCAATCACGAATGTTACACTTTTCTTGAACATGATAGAGCGTCTTAGTTTCTCTGCTTTCCTTCGAACATCATGACTAGGCTTGTTTTGTTGATCAAGAACATCACCCAATCGTTGCATCGCGAATACGACCAGCCAAAGCTCATCTGTTTGCTGACCAAATGAGATTGCCTCATTGTAGGAATCCTCCGCTTTCTTCCATTTCATTTGGACTTGATACAACTCTCCTTCGTGGTAGTGGATATACGCTAGACTTCTTAGGTAGTCTATGCCCTCTGCTATTCCTCTAGCTTCATCGAATCTTGATTGGGCTTGGCTATATCGACCATCACGCAGCAAAACAAGACCCATAGCATCAAACCGTCTAGCAAGACCATATTGATTCTGAATCGTCCGGTCGATGGCTTCAGCATCTTCTAAGAGCTTCAGTGACTTATCAGAATGACCTCTATCCATCTCAACCAGAGCCATATTATGATAGAGCGAAGCAATCCTGATGAGTGCATCTTTCTCATCTGCTCCGTCCTCTTTTGCTTTTTCGAGCAGGTTCTTTGCTATAGTCATAGATTGTTCATAATAGTCCATAGCATTTCCTGCATCACCACGTTGCCTGAACACATTTCCTATATTCAGAAGCATTGTTTGTTCGCCAACATCAATCTGAAGTCTACGACTGATTTCCAAAAGGTTCTGATAGTTCGCCAAAGCTCTGTTGAGGTCTCCTCTGATGAATGCTTGGTTGCCAAATCTTGCAGCCTCTTGAAAACTGAGGAGTGCATCAACTGTAGTTCCGACTTCCTCGTATAACGCACCTGCAGTTGTTATGCCTCGAGTAAAATCTTGCCGAGCCATCTTGTTCACAAGACGGGTCATTTCTGTAATTGGTTCAATTACAGAATGAGCTCTGCGGTAGGACACTATCGTGACAACTCCCGCAACTACAGCAAGAACCACTCCAAGAGCAAGAGTGAGCATCAGTGTCTGCGTTCCTACAAGATTAAGCATAGCTACCGCTGGTCCTATTACATCAGAATCTGGAACTACTACTGCTAACACATAGTCTGTGTTTGTAACATTCACAAATGCCATATGCCAAGTTTGTCCCTCCTTCTGAAACTCCTCTAATCCAGAAGCTTCCACTAGGACTGATGAGCTTAGCAGATTTTCAAATGCAACCGCCTCTGGACTTGTCAAACTACCAAACTCGAGCTCCTCAATAGGAAGTGGTTCATCAAATATTCCAAGTTGAGGGTGTGCAACAACGACTCCATCATGATCAAGTAAGAATGAGTACCCATTCTCTAAGACCTCGAGATTCAATACCTTCTCATTGATTGTTAACATTGTAACATCTGCTGACACAACACCAATTAGGGTCTCATTATCATACCTGACAGGTCTTCCCATTGATATCACAAGTCCAACTGAAGGATCAATGTATGGTTCTGTGAAAACTATGCTGTCATCACTCGGATCTTGTGCAGCCACATTTGTATACCATTCTTCTGCATTAGGATCGTAGTCTTCTTCTGGTGGTTTTGGACTTCCATCATCATATTGTTGGAAATAAGTGAGGTCATCGAATGGGTAATTTCTGAATAAGTGTTGGTCGGAAATTCCTAAATCGAATCCCATGTATAACCATCTATA
>JAEORI010000365.1 GCA_016840965.1 Candidatus Thorarchaeota archaeon
AATCTTCTTGATTTTATTATGTCCAAGATTAAGTCGCAGTAAATCTGTGTAAGAACTGAGAGGGGATAAGTCAATATCTACAATATCTCTATAGGACAAATCCATTTCTGGTATATAACCGTAGAACTCTTCCTGCTCATTTGAACCATCTTCCGTCAAGTAAGTTATCACAATCGCCATGATAACCGTGCCCTCATTTTACAACTTATACCGAAACTCTCAAAAAAAAGATTGTGTGCGTAGCCATCATGTTGTATTTTAACAATAGTTAAATATGTACTCGAGGAAACATTTGACAAATACAGGAGATGAAATAATGTCAGACGAAGAAAAGATGACTTTGAATGAGTTTCATAAGAAAATGGCTGTAAAGACAAACGGGGCGGTCTGGTCAGTTCTGGATAAAGATGCACCTACAAAGAATGAGCTTGAGCAAGCCTTGGAGATGGCACATACCTCGTTGTATCATTGGCGGCAGATTGGTAAACCAATCAACATCGCTCGAGGCGAATATATGATCTCTCGTGTCTATAGCCATATGGGAAAGGGTAACGAAGCTTTGCACTATGCTGAACGCACGCTGAAACTCACTGAAGATGCTGATGATAGGGCTGACTTCGATATGGGGTTTGCATATGAAGTCTTAGCCAAGGCTTTTGCAGTCAAAGGTGACAAGAAGAACTGCAATAAGTACAAAGACATGGCACAGAAAATAGTCGACACATTAGGCGAGGAAGACAAGAAGATCAGCCAAGGTGAGCTTGACAAGGTACAGTGTTAATGTCTCGTGTAATCATTCGTAGACCAAAATCTGCATAAGTTGGATTGTTAGCGATAAACCCATGAGACTACTCCCTTATGTGCAAACCAGTGTCTTTGTTGATCAAAGATTTCCATTTGGTGGTAATCAGTTAGCCACATATTGGGATGCCAAAGCAAATGCATCACTAACCAAGGAAGAGATGCAGGGAATGGCTTTGGAGATGAACTTCTCAGAATCAACATTTCTCACTGAACCCACCACCAAAGGATGTATTTCAAAGGTCCGTATCTTCACGCCAGCCGCGGAAATTCCTTTTGCAGGACATCCTACATTGGGCACTGCATTTGTTCTTCGGCACAAGAAGATTCTCAGTCCGGAAAAATTAACTGCTCTACTACAACTAGGCGTTGGACCCATCCGTGTTGATTATCTTGAGGATGATAATGTTCGAATGATTCAACCAGAACCATCCTTTGAGAAACCTATAGAAAACAGGGAGAAAATTGCTGAAGCAATTGGACTTACAGCTAATGATATTGATCAAAAAAGCCCAATGCAGGTTGTTTCCACAGGATTTCCATATCTCATTATTCCGATCAAGTCTCTTGCATGTTTGAAAAAAGCTGCACCAGTTCCCTTTGTATTTCAGAAGAATCTTAGAGATTTGTCAACGAAGCAGGTTTTGATTTTCTCTACTGAAACTAAATTCCCTGATTCACATGTTCAAGCTAGAATGTTTGCACCAGAGGTTGGAGTAGTCGAAGACCCTGCCACAGGCAGCGCAGCAGGGCCACTTGGCGCATATCTTGAGAAGTACAAGATCCTGAAAAATCATGAGTTAGGAGAACCCATCAATATTGAGCAGGGTTATGAAATCAAGAGACCCAGTAAGCTCGTTGCCAGGATTCCTCATGAGAGTATGTCAGAAGTGCATGTATCAGGAAAAATAAGATTGGTCGCAGAAGGGACGTTTTATCTGCCTTAATCCAAAACCAGCTACTTCACGCATATCAACTAAAAGTCTTTATGAGTAGGATTGTGGCCCGTCACTCAGGAGCTATATCTTGTGAGCACCCGAATGCCAGTCTTCAAGACCGTACTCTTGGGCGAGGGTGGAGTGGGTAAGACTAGCTTGGCGATTAGATATACTGAAAATCGTTTTGACGAAAAAATGAAAATGACTATCGGAGTCAATTTCGCAACCAAGAAAGTTCGTGTTGGAGACACTCAAATTACATTACTAATTTGGGACCTTGGAGGACAACCTAGATTCCAAGAGGTCATTTCAGACTACTTTATTGGCTCGAAACTTGGAATTGCGGTTTATGATGTAGGTAGAATCTTAACTCTTCATAGGTTGCGAGATTGGATAGGGCGGTTGCACAGAGTAGTACCAGGTTGTGGCATTTTCCTGGTTGGCAATAAGATAGATGAACGGATTGATGGAATGGGAGTCACTAGAGAAGATGCTCAGGAATTTGCAGCAGAATATAATGCTCTAGTGTTTGAGGTTTCTGCAAAAACGAGTGAGGGCGTCTTTGAGCTGTTTGACGCTGCTGGAGATTATCTGGCTTTGGGAAATTAGAATCCTCTCAATGATTTTCTGAAAAATACCTCCCCGATTCCTCCTTCATTGATTCCAGAGATTATACCAGATTCAACAAAACCAACTGAGCGATGCCAAGCTTGAGCTTCTGGTTCATTCACTTGTGAGGAACTATACAGAACATCATGACCCCTACTTCGCAGATAATCCTCTAGGAAGGTCAATATCTTACCTCCAATACCTTCGTTCCTGTAATCGTCTATAACAAAGATAACTCCAATATATGGGATATTAGACCATAAATACTCGATACGAAGGTAACCAATGGGTTGACCGTCTAGCTCTGCAATAATGATCTCATCATTGATAATTTTGTGTCGAATCACTTGCTCTGTGACATGAACATCCTCAACTACACACCATTCAAGGACTTCAGGTCCTGCAAAGCGAACAATAACACGCTCAATTACACTCATATGCTCTCAGTCCCGAGGCCATATTTTTGGTCAAAGCTATTGAAGTAACTTCCGAATTTATACTATCCGTCGATTTCCTCTCTTGTTGCTGAATACTCCGCTTCTAACCTCTTGAAATCCGGATCAAGATTAACCTTAAAGAGAACCAAGACAGAAAAGAGGATGAAAAGGGCTGCTATCGGACCCCAGAGCAAGTATCCCTGCGAAACAAGAGTAGCTTGACCTGGGACTGGGACAACCGTGGGTAGTGAAAATATGAAGCCCCAAAGGAAAGCAGAGAATGCCTGCATGCCATTTAATGGTATGGACGGGAAGCTAGTGTAGAATCCTGCTCGACCTTCACCAGTTTTTATCTCATCTTTGTGAGCAAAATCTGCGTAGACAATGTATGGCATTAGATAGTACCCAGCGACGCCTGCACCAGCGAACGCAAGAAGTAGGAAAGCAGCAGTGGATGTAGTAATTACCAATGTGAATGGTAGAGAAATCACAGCTAACATCATTGAAAGCTGTAATGTGAACCGTTTACCTTTCTTTCGAATAGAGAATTGGTAAATGATGAAGAACACAAAGACAACCGAGAGGAGTTCGACTCCAAAAATGATGAACTCAGTTACACCAAATGAGAGGTAGTCAGTGATATATGGAAAAGCGGTTCTAACGATTGTAGCAATGCCAACTGAGAGGAAGCCTTGCGCCACAAGCCAACCAACATAATCTCTATCCCTTATAGCTGTTCTAAAATCTTTCATGATAGATGGATGCGGTATGAATTTACCTTCTCTATGAAGACCAATGAGTGATGGAAGGAACCCAAGAAGCTGAATGGCTATAAATCCAAAAATCATGTAGAGAATTATTGGAGGTATTCCCCACTCAACAGCTTCAATGGCCAATAAAGCTGTTCCGAATGTTCCAATGACAAAACCAATGAAATTAGCCACATTCTGCCAAGCAGATACTGCAGGACGCTCTTCTGGTTCTGTCAGCTCAGGCATCCATGACTGGAAGGGTGTCATTGTCATGCCATAGAAGACCTTGAATAGACTCATCGTGATTGTAGCATAGAAGAAGAGACCTATCACATTCCCTTCTGAAAGGAACAAGTGTGGATTAAAGACTAGCAGAAACGATATCGCCATAAGTGGAGCTCCAACCATTATGAATGGTTTTCGTCGCCCCCATCGCTTTGTGGGAGTCCTGTCACTTAGGTTGCCAAATGTAAGCTCAGATATCATGATTGATAGATAGCTGAGGGCAATCGCTGTACCAGTGTAAATAGCTGGTAGCGCTTGAATTGAGAAATAGAACAAAGCACTCGCTAAGTCTAGGGTATCAAGCATTATACTTGGACCAAGACGAGCCATTCCAAAGTAGATCTTCTGGATTCTGGTTAACATCCCACTTCAGACTCCAAGACGGGATATTAAATCAAACCTACTCTTAAGTGTGTATCAAGACACCGATTTTCCTCTACGAAGTTTAATGATGATGAAAGCTATAACTAGGATACCAATCCCTGCGCTAATGACTATCACAACCATTGATTCTAGTAGAGAATTCACTGGCGTGGTTGGTGGATTGATTCGTGTTAATTCGTTAGTATGTACCCAGTAATCGTATGGATAATCTTCAATGTAGGCATATTCATACAATAAAGCACCATCTAATCGAGAATATTCACGAGTAACATTAGACACTCCGCCTGTGTCTTCATTTGTGCGGTCAATTTCGACCGTCCAAGAGGATGCTGAGAGTGAAAAGTCCAGACGGTCAATACCAGGACCTTGAGTATACGCTGTCAAAAGCTCTTCCATTAACGTCCAATTTCCAATCGGTACAGCAGTCCAACTGACACTAAATGGAACGTCGGACCCATTTGTGAAAGTTACTTTGGCATAACTAATGTCACCCATCCAGGAAAAGTATGAGGAAGAAATGGGTCCCAAGTCAGTTATTTCGAGAGTTATATTTTCAGTAATTGATTGGATAAGGTGAGAAGATTCATTTCGGCCTGTGGTTGACCATATATATTCAAGCTTATCCCCTACTTCAAGACCCCAACTTAAGCCTTTAAGATCTTGAGCGGAAACTTGTGGCAGATTCAATATCAGGAGAATTAGAAACATAACTGGATATTTTGAATTCCTCATAACCACCCTTCCAACGTACTTTCCTTTTCTGGAAAATAAGAGGGCACAATATATCAATTCTACGTTTTTTCGTGTATTGGTCACTCTTTGAAGTCTTGGTCCTTGTATTCCTCTGGATTTTTGTCGAACGTTTCCTTGCAATTTGGACTGCAGAAGAAGTATTTCTTGCCCTCAAATTCACTTACTAGAGTAGCAGTAGCTGTGATAACTTCCATCTTACAAATTGGATCAATTGCCACCTCAGGAATCTTCGACTCCATAGAAACATGTTCTTCATACTTCTCAGGGTCTGCCTCAAATGTATCTTTACAATACTGATTGCAGAAGTAATACCGTTTACCCTTATAATCACTATAGAGGTCAGCGGTTTCAATATCAACTTCCATCTTGCAAATAGGGTCAATGGCAACTTCTGCATGCTGGTAAGCTGCAGGAGGCCTGGTGTCTTCTAAAACAATGGATTTCTCAGGTTTGAAACGGTTCAAGCTCAAGGCATTTGCAACCACACTGACACTTGAAAGTGCCATTGCTAAACCTGCGAATTCTGGTCGAAGAATAAGCCCAAATGAGGGATATAGAAGGCCTGCTGCGATTGGTAGAAGAATGATATTATAGATTAAAGCCCAGAAGAAACCTTGCTTGATTTTGGTCATTGTACTCTTGCCTAGTTGTATTCCAGTGACAACATCAAGAAGGTCGTCTTTAACAAGGACAATGTCGCCTGACTCAACTGAAACATCAGTTCCAGATCCCAGGGCTATTCCCACATCTGCTTGAGCTAATGCAATTGCATCATTGACACCATCACCAGCCATCGCGACCGTACGTCCCTCTTTCTGGAGTATTTTGACCTGTTCAGCTTTGTCATTCGGCAAGACTTCCGCGAGAACATGCTCAATTCCAACTGTTGAAGCAATAGACTTGGCAGTTTCCAATCTATCGCCGGTAATCATCCAGACGTCAATTCCAAGTTCCTTCAGAGTTTCAACTGCTTGGACTGATGATGCTTTCAATTTATCAGAAATGCCCAAGATGGCAAGTTGCTCATCACCTTTCGCTGCGTAAACAGTCGTCTTACCCTGCTGCTGAAGCATTAGGATTTGACTATCCATGTTAGAGAAGTCAATGCCCAAATTTTCCATAAACTGGTTACTTCCAACATGTATCATTTCACCGTTTATTGAAGCACTAACACCTTTTCCAGAAGTGTAGCTAAAATCTTTTGAGGGAGAGATCTCGATACCTCGTTCTCTTGCTTCATAGACAATTGCTTCAGCCAGGGGATGTTCACTATTTCTCTCTACTGCGGCAACTAAACCAAGAACATCATTTTCAGAGAACTCGCCAATGACAGTGATATCAGTGATAGTTGGACGACCAATGGTAAGTGTTCCAGTCTTATCAAAGACAATTGTATCGACTGCAGGTATAGTTTCAAGCCCATCACCTGTCTTTATCAGAATACCATATTGAGCTCCTTTACCAATCCCAACCATGATTGCAGTTGGAGTAGCTAGACCAAGAGCACAAGGACATGCAGCAACGAGAACTGCAATAGTGAAATTAAGAGCATATGTCCACGCTATTGACATGATGAATATCCAGAAGAGAAACGTTGCAAGTGAGATAATCAGTACTACCGGTGTAAAGACTTCTGCTATAGCATCAGCTTTTCTCTGAATTGGAGGTTTATTCGTTTGTGCTTCTTCGACCATGCGCACAATCTGAGAAAGAACAGTGTCTTGTCCAACTTTTTGTGCCCTGACTTGCAGAACGCCATTCTTGTTTACAGTCCCTCCGACAACCGAATCACCAACATTTTTGTTCACTGGTACGGGCTCACCTGTGATCATCGATTCATCAACTGAAGATTTCCCTTCAAGAACTAAGCCATCAACCGGGACACGGTCTCCAGGACGAATCAATACAATGTCGTCAACCTCAACATCTTCTATAGGGAGTATGATCTCCTCACCATTTCGCACTACTATTGCCACTTTTGCTTGAAGGTCCATAAGGCTTCGAATTGCTTTTGAAGTCCTTCCCTTTGCTATCGCCTCAAGCGTGCGACCTAGAAGAATAAAAGTGATGAGCAGCACGGCGGTGTCATAAAACGAATCGCCACTTAGGCCGAAGGTTGTTGCTACTGAATAGAAATATGCAGCACTTGTGCCCAGCATAATTAGAGTATCCATGTTTGTTTTCAAGTGCCTTGCAGATCTTAGAGCAGACTTATAGAATGGATATCCACCAATGAACTGAACTGGAGTCGCTAATGTAAACATGATCAGCATTTTTGTATCTAGTGGAATTAGACCATCGAATACATGAAAGTGAATTAGGACAACAGGAATTGAAAGGAGCACTGAGAAAATCAAAAGTCCAAGATAGTATCGACGCTCTTTCTCTCTGGCAAGCGACTCCCTATCAGCATCTACGCCCTCGGCTTCGTCGGGTTCGAAACCAAGATCACGAAGTGTTTTTTTGACAATCTTGTAGGTCAAAAGGTCCTCATCATATTCGATCAGTAATTTGTGTCGGTCAGGAAAGGTTCGAACACTTATGACACCTCTCTGTTCCTGCAAAGCTTGTGAAAGGTTCTCCCAGTCTGTTTCGGTTTCCGCACCAGATATTGTAATAGTCATGGCAGACCTTTTAGCTCGATATCCAGTTGCGTCAACAGCCATCTCTAGTTTTACTCGATCAACACGAGAAGAGTCATATTCGATTACAGCTTTTTCATCGAGTAGGCTGACTGTGGCAGAAATGACCCCATCCTCATTTAGTAGGGATTTCTCAATGGTTGCCACGCAAGAAGCACAGTGCATTCCTTCTATCTTCATAGACATTCGTTGTGTTTCAAGCACAGGTTTTGAGGGATCACTCATAGACGAACCTCGGACATATTAATACTTTTAACAATAGTTAATGTAATATTAGCTTAATAATAATTGTGTTATGCTGAAGTTTATGGATGAGAAATCAACCCATGAAGAGGTCGCTTTCCTTTTCCTTCTGAGCCTCGTTCATCATCCGAAGAAGTTCATGGAATGTGTCTTGAATATTTGCACCGGTCTTTGCTGAGGTTTCTCTGAATATTGCTGGGACTTCTAGTTTCTCGATGAAGTATTTTGTAAACGCTTCACCTTCTTCTGGTGTCACGTACTTTTTCCTATCAAGGCTCTGTCGAAGGTCAATCTTGTTCCCAATGATCACCGTAGGAGGTAGAGGACCCATGTTCTTGTAGGCTTCAACCAACCATTTACTGGCATTATCAAAAGACTCTCTATCCACCACTGAGTATACGAGTAATATTCCATTACAACCACTGTAGTAGTGTCCTCTAACCTTCTCAAAGGTTGGTTGACCTGCGAGATCCCAGATTATGAACTTCACAATATCTTGCTCGAAAAGAACTCGTTTCGTAGCGAGGTCGACTCCGATAGTAGCAAGATGTCCTTCAATAAAGTCTTCACCCAAGTAGTTGCGGCGAATGCTTGTCTTCCCAACCGCACCGTCACCTATGAGGACCGCTTTCATGATTTTACTGCCATCATCCTGGTCGCGCATGGTGGTTTTTTCCTTGGTTCTGTTTTTGCCTTCGCGGGCTAAGTAGTCAAAAGCCCTCCCGTGTCTATTGACCCTGAGAAAAACCATTGCATGACCCAAAATAAGGTTACTGATAGAGTTTCGAAAAATCGTATCATTGTCATAACTAAGTCACTTTAATCATCGATTAGTTACTTTTCGAAGGTTTCTTTATTTTCTTTCCACCAAGCATTCCATTTCTCTCTTATTTTCTTACGACCAACTGAAGAGATGCCACCCACAAAAGTAGGACCCGAATTACCAAGAGCCCGTCGAATCAGAATGATCTGCCCCACATGACCCATGTAGTGGAGCGAGATTCTTTGGATACTTTGCAGCAGGTCTTCTCCATATTCAGGAAATATAATTTTATCAAGGTCTGCATCTTCTATAGAATGAAGATATGAGAAACCTAAGTCAGAGATCTTGAGATACTCATCAATAAGTCGAGCAAACGAGAGGGGAGGTCCACCTCTTGATATTTCCTCTTTTGTTGTCCCAAATCGAAAGTAGTGTCCAACTTCCTTTGAGAATATTTCTGTTTCTTGGCACGTGCTGCAAAGAACCATGTGGAAATGCACGAAACAATGTCCTAGGATCCACATGATGTTGTTGATTTCAGGAAGTGGTTGATTTTGGACATCTTCAGGACGTATGCCTAGAAATGA
>JAEORI010000366.1 GCA_016840965.1 Candidatus Thorarchaeota archaeon
AGATTGACTTCCTGAATTAACAAATTCATATGGTAGCCTTTTTTCTGAATCTAACCAAGTAGCCTTGTCGAACAGATGAACAAGGATTAGCAAAAGATGAAACATTACAGCACAGAGACCTACGCTCCCCAGAAGAAAGACGGGGAGATTTGATAAGGAATTCCAAGTATGCAGTCCGATAGCTAGACCACCTATAAGCATGATATCTGTAAGAATCCTAGTTCTGTTACTTTGTTTAATGAGGAGCGAGCATGCCCAAATTGAAACGAATATGCTCGAAAGAATAAGTAAATGTCTCTCTGGTAGTAAATCGATAAGCCAGCTCAAGAAATAGGTCCGGAATCCGAAAATCCAAATTATTGCAGCAGTTATGGATGAAAGGTCACGCAAGCATCCATTCAATTGAGTCCTTAAATTACCATATAGGGTCAAGCTGAAACCAATAGAAAGAAGCTGAAAACCAAACACAAACGCGGCACTAAAAACAAGTATGAATTCTAAACCAGTGACAATGTCGACTCCAATTGCCATTGAAGTTGTCCACCAACCAAAAGTAATGAAAAAGAAACCAGCCCCAATTAGTAAGCTCTGTGTAATTATGTTTGCGACATGTCGCTTTCTTTTCACGTCGACAAGAATGTCTTCAACTTTCAGTGATTCGGACGAAATCTGGGTCTTTTGTTTAATGATTTGTCTTATGTATCTAAATGGTGATTTTACTAGATGATATAGTCGGTCCAACACAGGAGCCAGGAGATATCCAATGAAGATAAGAAAGACGAATGCGAGGTAGATATTACGGGGTGGAATGAGAATCATAAGAGTTAGAGTGATTGGTACCCAAACCATTGAAGCTGAAAACGGTACGTGCTCTCCAGTCCCGCGAATCATCCTTGCTGATGCGAAGATAGAGAAGAATGGCATGAGTGCAGCAAAATAATATTTGAAAACACCCCTTGGACCAAACAAGTTCACGACTAGCATCATGATTAATGTAAAGAACAGTATTCGGCGGAGGTATAACTTTTCTTCACCAATGTATCGATCTTTTAGAATCATCAGACCAGCACAGACAACAACGCCAAACCCGAGAGGACCACCAGAAATCATAATCGCGTCCAGTATCTCCGCAAACTCAGGATTTCCAGCTAAGATGAAAAGAACCTGTATTCTCATTGGGACATTATATGGTGGAGGTTCCGTGAAGTTGCCACCAAAGGAATATGAGCCCAATGCCAGTTTCCAATAGTCAAAGAAATGCGGTTGAGCTACCAGAAATGGGAATACAACAGCTCCTACAAAAATCAAAACGATTACAACACTAATCATGAAGTTGCGAAGGTCAAAATAACGAGCGAAAGGTTGAAAGACTGTCTGGAGTTTTTTAATAGGGTCAGTTACTTTTTCCTCCGTCTCTTGTAAGGTTTCATCTAATTCTGAATTTTTATTTATCTTGGCTTTTCGTTCTTGTGGACGTACAAGTAAATAGACCACAAGTGGAATTCCTAGAAACCATGCTGTCTGCTTAAACAATGCAGCTGACACAATAAGTAATGTTCCTGTGATTTTCTTACCCTTAACCAACATATAGAATCCCGCAAAGAAAAAGAAGATGAAGGGAGATGGATTGAACCATAGGAAGTCTATATGGTAAAGCATCAAAGGATTCAGGAGGTACGTCAGAGCTGCAGCCTCGCCAACGCGTTTGTTTGTAGATAGCTCACTAGCGATGCCATAGACTGGAAGTGCAGTCAAATAACCAAAAGCCACAAGCAGAAACCCAATCCCCCAATTTGTCCAGCCCATGAAATTGCCAAGTGCAATTCCTGCAGCGTACAGATATGATGTGAAAGGAGGAAACATGTGTGCACCATTCTGGTTTGTAATGCCATCAAGCTCTAAAACCCCATACTCAGGAGAATAGGGCATTACCCCATATAGCGAGTTATATCCCCAGTGCACGTAATAGAATGAGTAGTCACTGTATCCTTCAACCTGGTATTCGATAGTAAATCCAAACAGTTGTATAGTTCCAGGCTCAGGTAATGGTCCTAGCCAAGTAGTACGTGTGACCCATCTGCTTGAATCAATATAATCAATGACTGCAACATTGAACACAATTGCCCAGACAATGAAGCCGATGAGCATTACTGAGATGAGATACCGGTAATCTATGAGAAATCTGGCAATCTTTTCTCCAACTCGAAGAAGCCGGTTATCAACTCTCGTTGATATTTGCCGAATTCGGTCATGGCTAACCTCGAGTTTATGCATAGGTTATGCGATGATTGTTCCCTGATTAATATATGTTCCAACGCGTGCTTCAATTACATATTGAGAACTGCAATACTTGATGCCCCATCTTTCATTACATCTATGACTGGAAGGTCTTCCCAACCTTCTACGTCAGTATGCGTTATCAAAAGGATCTGTTCAAAACTTTGATCATTCATCAGATTTCTTACAACAGCTTCACGTCGCAGCTTATCGAGACCCCCCAAGGGTTCATCAAGAAGAACTGAGCGGACTCGTGGTGTCACTACAGGACTGTCCTTAAGAGGACGAATACTACTCATCGTGCGACTAATTCCCATCCGTAAAGCGAGGCTAATTGCAGTTCTATCACCATAACTAAGCTGAGAAGTTTTTTTCCAAGCTTGGTCTCGTTCATCCCAGATTCTAAGAATGAGTCCAGGACCTGAGCGGCCCTTCGCAGGTGTTGGTTCCAAGTCAATAGCAGTATATTGGCCATTGGTAAATGATTTGACGTAAGGGTTGGTTGCACCCCTGATTATGCCAAGTAATCGTTTCTGAAATACATAATCAGTAACAAATCCACTTACAAGACGCCTTCGAACATACTTTGCATGCTCGTTCATGCTCTCGAGCTCTGCAATCTCAGCTCCTATTCGTTCCATATCTGTCTGCTTGCTTTCTAGCTCTGATATCATATCATGTTCTCTTTGAATATTATCCTCAGTTTCCGATGTTTCATTTTTTAAAGCCTTCAATGTAGCCTCTAAGGAGATTACTTTCTTCTGTAAATCCAGGATATTATCCATCTTGTATTTTTTGAGTAAAGATTCAGTACTCTTTATGCCTAATTTCTTCAGTACGGCGGAAAACTCCTCCTCAGCTTTGGTAGCTTTCTCTTTAGCTTGGTCGACTCTTTTTTGACCTTGGCTGACGCGTTTAACTGCATCTTCACTCTTGGACATTCTGTTGAGTTGGTCATCAAAATCGTCTGATGCGGCACTGAGTTCTTTTTTCTCTTGTTCAATCTTTTTTCTTCGGGTCAGTCCTTCACCAATTGTGTTTCTATATTCAGCAACAAGTCTCTCTCTATCCTCAGGAGACAAAGGCTTTGCGCAAGTTGGACATTCAATGACCTCATCTGTTCCAGCACTAGTGAGTGTCGCTATTTTATTCTCCAAATCAATTTTAGTGCCAGAGATTAGACCTATTTCTTGGTCTAGAATCTGTATTTTCCCCTTGATTGCTTTTCGTTCAGTTTCAATCCGTTTTCTTCCTTTTTCAAGGGCGTCTAATCTTGCGTTCAGAATTTTCGAGCTAGCATCAACAACACCAGCTAAAGCCAAATCAGCTCCAAGCCCTTCACTCATTAGATCCACTTCGCGTTGAAGGGTTTCAATATTGGAAGTGAGATTATGAATCCTCTTCAGTGTGTCAGCATCTGGCAGCTCTTGTAGTATCTTCTCAGTGGAGATGATCTCCTTCTTTTTAACATCTAGTCCGGTTTCAAAACGAGTGATTCGATTCTGGCATTCCTCAATCTGTTTCTGGAGCTGCTCAGGACGTATATACTCTAATTCCAGAGATCTAACTTTTGATTCTATGTCCTTTTCTAAACTTTCTAGATGACCTGACATCTGATGAAGCAGATCTATGCCATAGACCTTTACAAGGAGGTCTCTTAAGACCGATGGAGTAGCGTTAGCAATGACAGCAACCTCACCTTGTCGAACCAGAAGTGTATTCAATGCTTGTCTAAGCTCAAGAGAAAGAATCTCATCAAGCTTAGAACTAACAGATTTGCTTTTGTCGGCTATCCGTTTCCAAGCACCCTCTCGATTTGCGAAAAGGACCACAGCCATTCCATTTGCCGGGTCGTACGAACGATCAATCTTGTACTGTATTCCTGCAACCTTGAAAGTAAGAGTCACTTGACACGATGTAGACCTGAAGTTGATGAGTTCATCATTGGTAAGGTCAACTGCATCTGCACCCCAGAGCCCCCAGAGGATGGCCTCAAAGAGTGATGACTTGCCTGTGGAATTGGGGCCTCTTATCAGAATAAGACCATCAGGGAGCTCAGCCTCTCCCTCAGGTAGTGTCAGGTTGCTAAAGGGTTTGAAGTTACGAATCTTCAACTGAAGGATTTTCATTTCTCATCCTCCAGGATTAATTCTGCACTCAATTTACCCTGCTTTTTCCCAACAGCATGTTCAAGCGACCGAACTGCAATTTTTGTAAGGACACTTGTGTCCATAGTTTTGTCAATCTCAAGGGTTTCAAGGTATGCTCGGAAATCTTCTTCCGGATCTTGGATTAGGTATTCGGATTCGATTTCCGGATATGATGCTGCTGTGAATTCCTCGTCAATAGACTGTCGTACATTCCAGAAGAACTGTGCAATATTGTAGTCAGAGTCCTTCGCCAAGATTTTCATCCTTAGAGATTCAAGAGCCATTCCAAGCTCAAATGAACTCAAACGTGTTGCTTTCCCCTCAAATACAAGACGAATTCTTGCAGAAGTTTCAGGATTCCATGAGGTTTTCACGCCATTCGCATCAAATAGAGCATATACTTTGTCCGACACTGACTCAACAGTATCTTCAACTTCTATCATTATCTTCTCGTTTATGATTGGTCTCTTGTACTCAAGGAAGATGGGTGTAACAACTGGTAAAGACCCTGCTTCAATATCTACAACAAGGAATCCTTTCTCGTGACGGGTTTCATCGAATCTCCATCGTTCCGTGGACCCAGCATACCATGCGCGTTTAGACTGTTGATGCTGATGATGATCATGACCTAATGCTATATAGTCGTAGTCTATTGAGAATATACTCTTGAAAAGCGTCTGGTCAATATCCATACCATGGGCTACTGCAATTGATGGTCTTGACTTGATGCGAGTCTGATGAGTTGTTATCCAATCGTCAAACGTAGTTGTCATGTCTGCGGATTTGAGAACAGCATAGTCCATGAAGGGGAAGCAGTAGACATCTAATTTGTCATAGGAGCGAACAAGTGGGTCTCCTGCCCTCACTGCTCGTTTTAGATCCTGCTGTGTTGCAACATCGAGGCCTGGAACAGCCATTTTCAGACTGTCTAGAAGAGAAACTTCTAGGAGTCTATAGAGACCGTGATTACCTTCAATGATGAGAACTGGAATCCTGGTTTTTTCTATGAAGTTCTGCAGCACGGTGATAGCAGTTTCCTGGGCTACCACAGGAGGTTGAGACGGATTGCCTTCCCAAGGCGAATTATATAGGTCTCCAGAATGAACAACAATATCCACTGGGGGGTCAAGCTCTGCGATTTTTTCAAAGATTTCTCGGAACCGCTCATAGAAATCGTTCTCAAGTAGCTGAGACCGCATCTCTTCGCCCCATACATTCGGGCGAATGCCATCCCTTGGACGGGTGCCCAGGTGGGTATCAGAGATATGAGCGATTCGTGCTTTCATTTAATTACCCTCAGAGAATATGTTCCTCACTCTTCCTTGAACCTTTGTCCTTGTATCTGTGCCTATCCTTCTCGTATATGTCATCGAAGAGTGGAATTCTGATTGGTAGAGGAAGTTCTCTATATGATTGGGTGACAATTGCTTCACCTCGTGACATGACTCGAAACTCATCCTCGAACCCGGATATATTCACGCTTGCATTCTCGATACAAGCACGGATTTCTCTTTCATTCCCAAGTCTCAGATTAATCTCAGTGTTCATCTGGCTCAATATTACATTGTCAAGAACGCTGACTTGTTGGCTTACAACTAGAAGACCTATGTTAAACTTCCGTCCTTGACGAGAGATGTCTTTGAAAACGGACTGACCTCTCATAAGCTCAGGATTGAGGATTGACGGAGCTTCCTCAACAGTCACTTGAATAACTGGGAGTAAACGAGGGTCTTGAACCGGAGTGTCGTCTTTTATTCCACCTAGACCATAGAACGCACGAGCTCGATCTTTTACACTTTTGAAGAATGGCGAAGGAAGTCGCATAAAGCCTTGGCTCTCGAAATCACTTAGATTCCCGCTACTTTTTAGAGCGCGCCTCATATCAGATAATGTGCGAGTAACAATTGTTGTGAGTAAGAATTGTTCCATGTCACCCATGAGACTCGTGTTGACAACAAGTATTCTGCCAGTTTCCATTGCGATGAAGATATCACTTAGGATGGAAGCCCCAGTTTCGATGAAGATTGGAGACCTCTCAAGGAAACTAAGCCTTCGTTTAACTGCTCTTAAAGTACCTGCAGGGACTCCTGCTTCATCTTCATTCATTTTAAGAATCGCACTTATCCAGTCTTCTTTTGCCACAGAATATTGTGAGTCTATGAAAGAAGACATCTCAGGAGTGAAGTCACGTATTGAGTAAAGGTCTCGTGGTTGTATCTCTGACCACAGAATTCTAATCTCAGAGGCATATTTTCGGATCTCTCTAGTTGTTGCTCTCTTATGGGTCGTCAGGTAATAGAAATCACCAATAACCTCAGATCGTGTTGAAGGACTCATATCTTCTACCACGTGCTGAATTCCGTACTTGTCAACTCCTTTAGCAAACTCGTCATGAGGGTCAATGCAAAACGCGGATATCCGAGGGAGTTTCTTTGCTGGATTTCTGAAGGCATTCAGATTATTGTCAATGACTGACTTAATCAGCACCATCATCAGATTGCTCTTTCCAGCACCTGTAGAACCAAATATTCCAACATGCATCGGCAAGAACTTCGATGGAATCTTGATTGGAACATCCAAAGTATCCTCGCCAACCTGCAAGTCACCGACATAAATCTCTCCTTCAGTCTGACCTTCTAGCATGTTTCTAACATTTTCATCAGATGTGCCAGATATTGGTCGATAGACCGATGCTAGGTGATCTGGAAGGCGTCGAGGAGAGTGAAAAACCCATTTTCCATTCTTCTCTTCTGCATATCCAAGCATTCGACCACCAACAGAAAGCAACATGTTTCTTTCAATACCTGAAAGATATGCATCGCCCTCGACCATCAATGTTCCAGCAATGCGAGCAAGATCATCAACCTGCCGCAGATAGTTCTCCAGGCCGAGGACTCTGAAGAAGAATACTCGTTCATGGCCATCGCGGTGGGAGTAGATCAAGAATATCTCTCCAACACTTATATCGCGGTTGCTTCCCATTATTCCAAGTGAGGTCTGGTTACCCACACCCACTTTACCATAAAGTTCTCCAAGTTTCTCTTTATCCAAACTCATTGTCTGTTCCTCGGTTTATAGATCATAATCAGCACGAAGTGGCTGTGCGTCTCGCCGTTCTAAGTTCATCTCAGATCTGACATCCATGCATACTTCCTTTGCTAGTCGTAGGTCCTCATAACCCAATTTACATGATTCATGAGCTAGAGCAAGTGGTACTGGGTATCCATACCACCTAGCATCTCTTGACATGAACTCGAGCTCCGCAAAGAGGGCTTTCTCATTGGCGCGGGTTGCTCCAGAGTTTCCCGGAACAAATATGTTCTCAAGCCACCAAATCCTATCAAAGTCGATGCGCGAGGGTCTATTATCCCGAGAGAAACTGTAGAGGTATGGAACGGCAAGCATCGGTGGGATGTAGGTCCGATCATCATAGATATGAAGACCGCCTTCGGGATCCTCTTTGCTTGGCAAGTGGCAGAACCATTTTGCATTGTTACCAAAGACATCTCTCGCCATATTTGCGATGCGATGGGCAAATGGAATTGTATGGTTCTTGCTTACAGCACATAGAATCACATTTTTCTGCCTTGCAAGGACACATAGGTCTCTAAGCATGAATCCGCTGGGCATAGATGGGTAGTGCAGCACGAAATGCATGAAGACTGATAATGCTCCATCCAGGAGGAGATATTTTGGATTTATGTCACTCATCAATACACTGCGCGCTGCAGCGTATTCGCTAGTCTTTCTGATTTCCTCATGTACTATTGGATTCGTCAGTTGTTGTTCTCTGGATATCAATGATTCAATCTCTCTTAGGCGAGGTACATTCTTCTCATATTCGGTCTCTGTAAAGTCGGAGAATGAAGAAATCTTGCCTTTTGTATAGTCTTGGAAAAATGATAGGGTGAGTTTAGCAATGTCTTTCAAGGGATAAATGTTCGCGAGAGTTTCCGCTAGCTTTTCACGAGCATCATTTCGTACACCTGAATGCCAGTGAATTTCTATATGTGGTTGTTCGCCCAATTCATCATCCATAGTGTTTCGTTCAAGTGGCGAAAACAAGTTCTCAGACCGTGTATTTGTATCGACAACGACTGTTGATGTGCTGATGAGATGAACTCGAATATCATCGAGAGTCATCAAACTGTCAGTACCAGAACCATCAATTGCTGCAATGCGGAAGTCGTTATCAAGAATTACATCAGATTGGTATGGTGTGAAAGTATCGAGCAATCGTTCTTTAATGCGCATTTCGTCTTTTGCGAACTCTTGTTCATCACGCCTGTCTTGTTGATTTTGAATGTCTGTGAAAACCATCTTCAGTGTTCTTCTGAATTTTTCAGTGAGAACCTTATCTAACATAGAATCCAACTCGCCATCTATAATTCCGAAGGATTTGCCAGACCTCTGAATCCAAGTCTTGTCAGTGTCATAAAAAGTTAGCACTCTACAAACCAGAGTGTTAGCGAATAACGGTGAAGCTACTCTATTATTCGCTGATTCAGAGAGAGATTCGCATAGGTTAGAAATTAGCTTATTAATAACAGTTTCAACGGAAGTAATGCAGCAGTCATTCTGGCGTGACCGAGCCAGTGGAAATTGACGGGATGTGATTCGTTGCTTAAAATAATGTACTTCGGAAAAACTTCATTCGCCCTCAAGTATAGCGATACGACTGTTATCCTGAACCCGGGAATTTGGAATGGGGAGCCTGTCGTTCCAGATGACTTCAGTACGAGAATAGTCATTGCAACGAATCATTCTGATGACGCGGTTGGAAACTCAGCAACCATCGCAGTCAATTCAAAAGCATGGTTCCTAGGCAACCAAAAAGCAGCTGACAAAGCCTCTGAGAGAGGAGTTAAACCGTGGCTGGTTCATGTTCTGAAACCAGAGGTCCCATATGAGATTCCTAATTTGAAAATCACACCTTATGCGCTTTCAAAAATTGATGAGGCAGAAGGTGGACGGATTGACAATCTTGGATTATACATTGAGATTGGGGACATGAAAGTAGGATATCTTGGTGATGCGGTGATCCGCGGTCCATTCGAGCAATTCGATATGGATGTCCTCATTGTACCAATTGGGGGTGACGGTGTCTTCCAAGTCAAAGATGCAGTCAGTTTGTGTATCGATGCAAAACCAAGAATTGGTATTCCTATGAGATGGACTTCAGAAGAGGACCCGATGAAGTTCGCCAAGTATATTCAACAATTTGGCAAAGGAACTACTCCTCTGGTAATGGAACCATACCAAGTCCTAGAGGTTTTCTGGGCGGCAGGAAATGAGTTCAGATACGAGCTAAACTGATATTCTCCTGTGAGGTCCGGTACACAGCTAGAAGATTCCCAAATAGAAATTACAAACAATGGGTGTGCATTGAATGAGTGAAAAAAATAAGGTCGTAATTGACCTCGAAGAATCGGAAAAGGTTCGGCTCGGAGAAAAATCTGAGTTGAATAATATTGATACTTCGGGCGTTCTAAGTGTTAACAATATGTCAGAGAGAAGTCGTATCTGGAATGTGAAAGTCCACCTTGGAGAAACTCGTGGTTCTACCGATATTAGCGAAGAAACGCTTGTTGCAGGTGAGATAGATTCCGGTGGAAAATGGGAGGCCAACTACGGTGTTACAGTTGATGCACCAATTTTGACCTTTAAAGAAACATTTGATACATGTGGCACAATAGAAACAGATCAACCCCACTGGGCATATGTAAGAGGAAAAGAGAATCCAGTTAAAATCACACTTACAGTCACCAATCAGACGGATGGTGAACTTGACAACATAATTCTCAACAAGACCATTCCGGCTGAACTCTCGAATATAGAGATCGTTTCTGTCAAATCAGGTACTGCAGAATATGATGAGGGGACTAAACAAGTCGTCTGGAAGGACTTTATAATCTATCCTCATGAGTCCTCGTCACTTGTCATTGAAGCAACTGGATCTGTGGAAGACACCGAACCTAAGAAGGCAGGAGGTGTTGTAATCACTTATAGAGGTGAGCAACAACAGAGGTCCAAACTTGATCCAGATTTGTCTGCACTTACTGAGTTCTTGACGGGAATCGAAACTGCTGAAACTGAACCAAATACTTGGCAATGTACACTTGAATGTTCAAATGAAAGTGACCTTATTGTTAGATTGGACAAGGCGGAAGTCTTTCTCACTCCTGAGGACGGGAGTGAGAAAAAGAAAATGATCGAGGAAAGTCCTGGTGTCGAATTAGAACCTAATCAGGGGTGGACTTCAACCTTTGAAGTCGGAAGTAAATCAACTCCCAAATGCACACAAGACATATTCTACACACCCGTAGGAAAAGTAACAAAGCGAGTTCTTGGAACTATAGAGAAAGCACCTCAAACGATCCCTGTATATGGCATTGATTATACAAAGACTTTCGACCCACCATCGGTCAGTAGCTTTGACAAGACCCCAGTAGAAGTCACAATAGAAGTGACTAACAATGGTTCTGCTAAACTAAATGAGATTACAATTGAGGACAATTTACCTGACGACATCATGCCTCCAACTAGCGAACATATCGCTGTTTGGATTAAGGGAGAGGTGTTTACTGGCCCCTATGAGTTTATGATAGATCCAGAAGATCAAAATCCAGAGAAACCTCATAAAATATCATTCAGAGTTGAGAATCTCAAGAACTCCGTTGGTGAATTGGAACCGGGTGAAAGTCTCAAAATCAATTATGCAGTAATGGCTTGGCGTAGTAGACCGGAGAAAGAATACCCATCACCTGTGACCATCACTGGAAACACCGAGCCTGCAGGAATTCCTGCAGTACTAGAGAGCCCGGTTGATGGACACAAACTTGGAGTAATTTACAAGAAACGTGCAATCTCAACAAAGAAAGCAATCAACAAGGGAGCTGGTGCAGGGGAATATGTTGTCGTGCTAGTTGTTTCTAACAATGGTGAAGTGACTGCTGAGAATATACAAGTATCAGACTGGATTCCAGCAGGATTCGAGTATGTGTCCACAGAACCTGAGGATGAGGCACCAGAAGTCACAGCTGTTAGTGATGGCTCTAAGATGACTTGGACATGGACACGGATGAACCCCGGTGATAAGAAGAAAATCAACGTGACAGTACAAGGCGAAGGCGATTACGAACGCCGTGAGCCAGAAGTTTCTTCAATCTAGTTTCTAGAACTGTTATGATTGGGTAAGGGATCTTCCTTACCCAATCTAGAGCGTTATGTTTTTGTTTTCACTCTCAATCTCTTCGAGCTCTTTACGGGTCTTCTCTAACTCTGCATCGATATCTTCGAGTGGAGCATAATCATCTTCGCCATTTGAAAGGCTTGTGTCAAGATTATAGAAAACCTTGAATCCTGAGAGCGTTTTGTGCAATGCATTTGAGATTTCAATAATCGCATTCCCAAGATCGGCTTCAGACATGTTCTCATTACTGTGTTCATATACGAAGTCATAGGCACCCCTAACAGGCTTAAAGCCCATATCAAGAAGTTTCCTCATAACCTGAGATGGGGAAGCACCTTCACTGAAGAACCAGACAGACACACGAGTCACATATCGAGTCATTCTCAATCACTCCAGACTATTCAAAAACATAGGAGCGCCATTTGATTTTCTTTATGACCTTTTTCATAAGACTCATTTATCTATGAATGATTAAGGAAAAATCCTCATGTTTCAGAGTATGTTTCCACTGATTAATACAGTCACATGAAAGATTCTGAAGAGCATTTGGATTCTGACTAAGGGAAAATTGACGAATTGCTTCAACAATGTTGTCGTCACATTTACCACAATTATGAGTCCCTCGATTCTTACCAGCAGCAACAGGGTCACAAATAACCTTCATCCATCTATCGGATGCAAGGGTAGCCTCGCGAAGTACTTCTAAAACACTCCACAACCAAGGTGGTCTATAGTTGCCCCTCATCCAGAGTTTCTCAACAAGGGTATCCTTCTGTACATTGACGGGATTTAGGGAAACAGTTGTGACTCCTAGAGCCCTTGCCTCCTTGATGGTAGAGATCGCATCTAAGATTGCATCACGTTCCGTTAGAAATGGAGGTTTAAGCAGAACATAGGCACGAATGCCAATATTGAATTTCTTGGCAGTCTTTAGGGCATTGCTAAACATCTTTAGATCAAAATTCTTGTTTATGCAGACTGTCCGGATTACATCACTAGCACTTTCAAGACCCATCCCAATCTCTACAACACGATCTCCAAGAGTTGATCGTATTCCAGAAAGAGTTGAGTCATTGATGTATTCTGGGCGTGATTCGAGAACGACTTCACGTACTCTGTCATCCTTAGCAATAATTCCCAGAATCTTCGACCTCGCCTCTAGAGGAATCTCACTACTGTCTAAGAAACTACCACTTGTGTATATCTTAACAGACAGAGGAGCATTTTTCATATCTAGTTCCATCATTGCGGACTTGAATTGAGCTACTATCTGTTCAGATGTTGGTTGATCCTGAACACCATCGAGGAGGTAGCTACACATTGTACAACCTCCAGCGTCACTCAGGGCATGTGCACATCCAATTGTTGACAAGACTACTGCGAGTGCGGTTCCCTGTTCACGGCCAATTCTTGCAGGCGCAGTCCATTTTGCTGATGGACGTTTGAGATCACGTTTCTTTCGTTGGCTGAGTGAAGTTCCTCGAGCCTGAATATTAGCCTGCTGAACAACCTCGTTGATTTTTCTAAGAGTTTCCATACAATCCATCACTCCTTCTTATGGCGAACCGTAACTGCTCTTCCTCGTGCCAGCTCACACATCTCACGACCAGACATCTCGCTACGCCCCACCGCAATGACCTCACCTGATTCATTGATGACGATGACCTCGTCGCCGGGACGAATAGTAAAGTCAGCCTCCTGAACACCAACTGCGAAGATGGAGCCTCCCTTAATCTTCGGTACATCAAGACGTACCCAGTACCTATTGAGAGGAGCGAGAAGCTTTCCTCCCGCAAGTGTGAGAGATAAGGTTCCACTCTCAGCTACATAGGAACAGACTTGATTTCCATCAACACTGCATATGATGAGTTTGTAGGGCTTTCCTCTAAGATGAGCATGTTCTGGGACTAATACATCACCTGCTCCCTCCCCAAATTGATAGTCTGCAGTTGCTGATACAATTTCACGTAGTTCAGTGTGAGAACCGTCAGAGATGGAAAGTATGTCTTTCATCTCAGTGAGTGTTTCTCTTAATGACCTTAATGCCTCTCCGCTCGTTGCGCGATCATCAGGAGTTGTATAAATCAAGCTCTGCGCAATATCGGGTTCAGCGGTGCGAACTATATCTAGATAGCCTCCAGA
>JAEORI010000367.1 GCA_016840965.1 Candidatus Thorarchaeota archaeon
AACCAGAACAGATAGCTGCCAGGTGATCCAGTAACAGGGGCAACACTGTAATAACTGGACCAGTTGCAATCTACAACGCCGGTATCAATTGGAGTGCCAAGATAGTCCTCAAATCCTATTCTGAATGAGCTGTTGTATCCAGAGGGGATTGATAGCCCTGGGGAGTCCGGTGCTTCAAGATTAAGATTCGCATCAAAGTTGAGGTTAATTGTGAGTACATCTTGGACAGTATCGAAATAAGGATGAGTCCATTCTAGATTCAATATGTATTGACCCTTCTGAGGTAAATCACCAGAATCAAGGGTGATGATGTACTCTCCATTTCCAGCCTCTCCGAAGTACTCTGTTCCTGTGGTCCAATTGTAGCTCATTTGTCCACCAGAAACGGTCGTGCCAGGAATGTCTGTGTCGTTGATTCGGATTCTCACGAGGAAAAGATCTGGATATGTTACATTTGTAGTCCATGTTAAAACGGCGTCCTTGGGATTCAAAAGTGTGGATTCTGATGAATGAATGACATTAAACGATCGACGGAAGAACCCAGTCTTGTTCCAATCCGACCCTCCAAGACTATTGTTACAGAATGCCTGAACAATCCACTGGCCTGCAGATGCATTGACACCAAATGTTAGTACGTCTGTATTCGCAAAACCAGTACTATTAACTGGAACCATCTGAGAAAGCCAACTGGCTCCTGATGGCGTAAATACCGTGATGTTTACCAAAACACCTGCAAATTGTGCGCCGACATCCACCGAAAAGTAAGAGGAGTCGAATGCTCTAAGATTCAATGTCCGAGCTGATGTTCCAATGGTAGGACTAGTCATCAGTAGATCTGTAATCATATTTGCACCCTTACTCTTGATGAGCCAATAGCCCCATCTATCTGCGTAGGGATAGGCGCTGATATTAGCGAACCAGGAAGGACCATGACCTTCGTCCCATGTAGAGATATTCACATCTGTACGTAATGGAGACCCTACATAATACACATCCCTGTTTTCTGGTAGTGAGATGTTGAAGTAGTACCTATTGTCGTATCCATCTGGTATGTCAGCAAACATCCATGTTCGATACTCAATTTCTGAGGAGTTTGTTGCTATGAAGTTCTCTCCAAAGGAGTTGGGATCTTGAGTTGTCACTGTTGTTGCTGTACCTCTTGCATATAGGTTAGTTTCAACATCAAAGTCGACATAGATGTCCCGGTTGGGATCCGGTGTTGATGGAGTCGGAGTCCAAGAGAAGGATACATTGACTGGACTCGTTGTCCACGTAGGTGATGGAACCTGAGTCACTGTTCCTATTCCAGGAGTAGCAGAATCACTAACGGAGAGACCATTCATTTCGAGATTAATGTCGCTCGGATCGACTAGTGTCTGGAGATAGAGCTCTACATTATCAACCCGAGCATATGGGTTTAGGTCTGGAGAATAGCCCACACCCACTTGACTGTAGAGACCGACTGTAATTATGACACCATCTGATAAATCAAAGATGGACAGGTCGGGGATTTCAATCAAACCACTGTCATACCATATTTGCTCATCATCTACATCAACGAATGATTTCTGCCATACTCGTTGCGCATAGTCGATCGTTTCTATTGATACAAATATAGCGACAAACCCATCTGCCCCCCAATCTGACTCTATCCAATAGTCAAGCCTGAACCCAGCCCAGACAACATCTCCTCGATCAACAGTGAAAGTCTGTGTTGTCCAAGCTCGTTCAAATTCACCAGGGTCTCCGCCTTCTGCAATCTCAAATTCTATACAATCATCTCCAACGCCATGGCCGTCTTCCAACCAGTATGAAGATGGAGAAGCACCACCACCAACTGGTTGATTACCATAAGTCCAACTTGTTGGATCATCTTCCAGATCGGGATCTTGTACCCATGTTCTGTTCTCTGTTAGGTCGGTTAGTTCTACAAATAGTTCATGACCCTCCCAACCAGTACCCAACGGCACTGTCACAGTGGTGTCTGTAGTGCTACCATTGGAGGGGAAATAACGCATCTGATTACCATCAAAGTAATCTGTCCGATTCCCGTATTCCTGTGTGAACAGTCCAGATGATATCCCAGACCAACTGGTCCAACCCTGTTCAGACGAGATGTACCTATTATCAAGGCTATATAGTGGAGCTGGAAAGTCTTCATCTTGCTGGATGGAAGTCCTATCTTCTGTAATCGGATTTTGCATATACTGTGGACTTGTCAAAGTCATAGAACTGAGCACTAATACGAATGTGACAAGCATCAACATAGATAGTCTGATTCGAGATTTCATTCGTCCATCCCTCCAATCTCTTCTAATAGTGCATCTATTTCAGCCTTGGACAGGTTTCTGGCTTGCTCAATCATAAGATCGGCTTCAGTTTCCTCGATACCCATCTTCAACAGGCGTTCCTTCAGGCGCATAAGCTCTTCTTCAGTGAGACGTTCTTCAACTACTTCAGCTGGAATACCCTCTTCAGCAATGCGCTCAGCATCAGCCAGTTCACGGGCACGTCGTGATCTCTCTTGCTTGAGAACCTCGTTGATGAAACCAGCTCTCTCGCTGGGCCTCATCTTGTCAAGATCCATACGCAAAGTGTGAATGTCATCAGGAGTTAGTCCCACGACAATTGCTAGCTGATCTAGTAGTTCTTCAACATCCATGACTGTTACATCGACTGTTGATAGACTGACCTCGTCGAGTGACTTGTGAATTCCAACACCCTTGAGGTCCTCATTCATCATAGCAAGTAACATCATTCTCCTCAAAGGCACATCTGCAGGTTTAGGTATCCTTCCTCTAGATAGAGCACTGATCATTCGTCTTATGATTCTCAAAAGCTTGGGAACTGATAACACTCTGAAATACAAGGCGCTTAAGGCTGCAATTGCTAGTATAGCAAATGTACCATATTGAAATCCTGTGACAAGCGCTTCTTGTTCAGGTGTTAATTTCGTGTATAAATCATATTCAACTTCAGCGATTTGATAGTCAACCTTATTGAAAATGATTCGAAGATTATAGTATGCCAAATCTGGTGCACTGCATGCAAGAGTGTATGTACCATTTCCATGATCAATATCATAATCAGTTTCTCGTATCAAGTTCGTAGTAGCGATGTTACTAAACGATATGACGGTAATGTCGGCATCTGTGATAGGTAATGAATGGTCATCATCAAGGAATGTGATGTTGAGTAAGAATATTCTACCAACGAAAATGGACGACGGAAGTGATGATGCCACTACGCTAGTGGTAATTTCTCGTATCGTCAAAAAGAATTCAATCTCGCCTAGTGAGTAGTTTCCACGAGTTATTGTAACCCTAATCCTGTAAGGGGTTGTGCTGTCCTGTAATGGTGTATCCAAATCAGCCTCGACTGGTCCAAAAGCATAGGACCCATTGTTGAGATTGGTAAGTTGAACCGTTCCAAATTGCCACGTCGCTGTGGCGTGTCCATCAGTAATCCATACTCCATGAAGGGCATCCCAGAATCCGAACAGTGTGGTGTAGTCATCGTAGACTGCAAACTCCTTCTCAGTGTCTCCAATAATCTCTGTTTCAATTGGGTCTACAAGCAATTTAACCAAGGTTGAAGCAAAGCGGAAATTCTCTTTCCGGAAAGAGATTGATATGTCATGAGGTACGCTTCCTGCTAGGACCAAAGAAGTGTTCACTGTGAGTGAATATGTTCCATCTCCAAGATCTAAAAGAGAACCTCTGAACTGCTCCAGTGTATAGTTTGTAATTGCACCAGGTATACCTTCATTTGCATGAGTGTCGTTGAAGAAGAGTAGGAAAGTAACCTCTTCACCATAGTAGCCATTGAGAGTTGCAAGCGTAAGGATAACGATCTCAGTATCAACCACTTCAACATTCAATGTGAACTGAATTTGTGAAGGTGTATATCCTGGGCTTTCACTGTTGATGAGAACTGTCCATTCTTGGACACTTAAGTCACTTGTATTTATGAGGGCTGTATAGTATCCAGGTGTAGCTTGTTCGGTTAAGTTTCCTACTAAGAGACCACCACCATAATTCACGTAAGCTCCCGTAACTGGCATGTTCAAATCCGTGTTATTTAGATAGACAGCAATGCTTGCAATATCTCTGTAATTGACTGTGATTACAAAGTCTGAAACTGCTACAAGGTTGGAGGTGAGTTCCGTAATCTCTAGTGTTAGTTGCATAGACATACTCTTGTAATTATCAGAAGTTGCTTGAATGAGAATCTGATGAGAACCAACGGGGGCACCACTAACGATGAAATCCACTATGTACTTCCCATCAGCAATAGACCAAGTTAGTAGTCCAGAACCTCCAATCCAGCTGTAAGTCACAGTTCCATCTTCTATAGCGGAGCTATTGGAATAAATGAGATAGTCAACGTCGATTGAAACTGAGAGTCCATTAACAGTGGTGAGTGGATCAATTGAGCCTGCAATCTTAGATGCAATCTTATCAATTCGTATCTGGAAATCTCTCTGTCTACTCTCATAATTGAGAAGAACAGATCTGACCGTGATAGTATGTTCTCCAGCTATTATCTGCCAACTCTGAACCGTCGCAGTGTAAATTCCCGGAGCTCCTGGGGTCATATCGATATCAATAGTTGAAATTGTTAGATTCACATAGGCACCGACTATTGGAGCTCCAGTCCTAGCATCTGTGACATTTGCAGTGAAGTCAATAGAGTCTCCCCAGAGTGGACTTGTTGGATTGAAGACGAGTTCTATCTGTACGGGCACGGCAGACAACAAAATATCAGCAAGAATTGTTTGCGTTTGATGCAATGGTTTTGTTGCGTTAATCGTGAATGAATACAAACCAGCATCCATACCAGATGTTTGGATTATCATCTCATATATGCCCAAACCAAGCTCAGTTATTGTGGCGATAGTTGGATAAGTGATATTCCAGTCACTCCATATGTCTGCTCCTGAAATGCCAACACCAAACTCAATGGCAGTGTACGTGATATTGGCACGAATTTCATCTCCCAGATAGTAGGTCATACCTTGTGGGAGTGTAAAACTAAGGGTTGTTGAAACAGAGTTGACAACGACTGAGAAACTGAGATTTGTTACATTTCTGTAGTAAGGACTTCCGTACCAAGTAAGATTGACAGCAAAGAAATACCTCCCTAATCCCGATAGGGTTGTTGTATCAACAAGAATCTGATATGTACCATCTCCGTTGTCAATGATCCATTTTGTGAAGGTTGTCGAATTCTTAGATGTGACTGTTACACTTGCTCCTGGAATTCCATTTCCGGTTAGATAATCACTGAAATCTATTAATGAGCTAATATTGAAGAAGTAGTAAGCTGGGGGTGTGGATAAAACTGCAGCTTGAGTATATCTTGTTGAAATGGTTACCTGAGTGGTGGTTGTGGAGTTTTCATAGTAGGGTGGAGTATCTCCCCAATGGAATTGAATAGTAATGGGATATGCTTGAATAAGCACAGAAGTGAGTAATGTCGAGTTTAATGATATCCAATAGAAACCATTCTCGCCTGTGAGAGTATATTGTGAATCTAAGATTAATGTGCCTCCACCATGACTAATAGTTAGTACAGATTTTGTGAGTGGGATTCTTGTGCTGTTCACATCATCAACCACACTGATTTGAAATTCTACGTTGCTAAGGAAAGGAGTTGTTAATGGAGACCGAGTGACGGATAGAGTAGCGTATCTCCTAACAACATCGATTGAAACATCCAATGTCCTCCCTTGATAGAATGGTGAGCCAGATTTCTCCGCAGATACTGTGATAGTGTATTGACCGAAATTACCTAAGGCTACAGTTGATATCCTAATGCGATAATCTCCGCCTGCTAGAGAATCTACCCAATAGTTGACTCCTAACTGAAGTGTTGCATTCGGACAGGTTGCTGTGATTGTTGCGCCAAGAATACCTACTAGAGTACTATCATCAAAATACGATACTAGGATAACTGCCTCTTCAAGGAAGACAGCCAGGGCTGGAACTTCACTAGTTAACTGAGTCCTTCTATTGATGAGTGTGAGATAGAAGAAATCGTTTGCATTATAGCAGAAGTTTGATCCAGTATAGGTAATCGAAGCATTAACTCTAAAGATTCCAATAGATGGGAATACACTTGTGTCAAGAGTGACAGTGTATGTACCATCACCATTATTTACAATATCAGTTGAACCGGAAAGCCATCCATCAAGAGTTAAAGTTCCAGTATTCAACAATGATTGGTCGTCAAGATCCCTGTAAGTAAAAACAATGACCAGGTCATTACCATACTGGATTGAAGTGTAAGGACCATGATCAAGATTCGTGTATCTATTTCGAACGGTAATCGATATTGGGATGCTAGTCCTATTTTGGTAGTAAGGCATCCCAGCCCATACAACATCAAGATAGAATGTGAAGGTTCCAACATTATTCCACCATGTTGTATCTAGAGATAGAACGAATTCTTGCGTTGCGGACAAATAGATTGAGCTTATAACAAGCCCAGCTTCTTGGACCTGGTAGCTTAGTTGTGCATCATCTGGAATTGGTAAACCTGTTAATACATCAATGTAACTAAAGGTCAGGTTAACATTCTCACCAAATGGAGTAGTTGGCAACGGAGTCCATATAACACTAGTCTGCCGATAACGAGTATATACAGTTACAGAAATAGATCTATTCTCGTAGAGAGGTAGTTGACCATCTGTCCAGTTCGCATAGATACGAAGTTGACAACCAATTAAACCGCTGAGATATGATGTGCTAAATGAAATCTGATATTCACCATTACCAAGTTCAGTGATTGTCATTAGGTCTTGTGTCAATGTTTGACCAGGTGTGAGTACATCTATGATGAGGAACACGTTGAATGGGTAAGTACCAGTACTGTTGGTAATGCCTGAACTATTACTAACATCCCAATATATTACTGAAAATGTAACATCTTCTCCATATGGCGTAGCAATTGGGTTTGTCCCTATATACAAGTCAGTTGGACTCCCGGCAATTCTCGCACGCACATACAATATTTTGTTGTCATGTTTTGGTTGAGGGCCAGTCCAGTTCGCAAAGATTGTGATATCCTTCCATCCAATAGAGCCCCATTGATCTGCTCTGATACGAAGAATGTACTGACCTGCTACAGAACCATTCACCACAGTGTACTCTAGTGAAGGCACACCAGCGGCTTCAGCGTATATTAGAACATCACTTCCAACAATGCCCGATGATGTCGTAATGTCAAAATACAGGACGTAGATTGTGATTTGACCTGTGTAAGGAGTTGGTTCTATTGGATTGTCTAGAGAGAATGAAGTCAGATGAGTTATGATGTTGATGCTAATATCAAAAGTGTGATTTTGGTGAGCAAAGCGATTGACGCTAAATACAACAGTATAATCCTGAATAGGATCAGTTTCTAGAGAATAAAACGTGATGTCGTACTCACCTGGTGCACCTGCTACTACTATATAATCTGACCAGTTGCACAATATAGAGCTCTCAGCACCAGTAATAGGTACGTCGTGGTCCGTATCCCAATATGTCAATGTAATAGTCTGTTCATAACCGACTGGTAATGCTAAGATGCTCTGAGAAACAGAAACGGAAGTAAAGATTTGTCGGACTTCCACGAACAAGAGTACTTGAGATGTGGTATAGTAGTCCTGTTGCGCCGTGACAACGACGGCATAAGTGTCTAAATTGGAATTACCCGTGGTAATAGTAAGAGTATAGTTGCCCGGTTCACCTATTACCGGGGCAAAGGAATACGATGAGTCAGTCCAATTACAGGTTAGAACGGCATTATCGATTCCCACGCCCTCAGAGTCAGCGTAAAACAGTTCGAGGACCGCATTGTCACCCCTAGGTACTTGAACTCCTGGAGCGCTTGAAGACTGCAGAGTTGTTTCTTCATCGACATTGATTACGAAATATCGTTGAAGTGGATCATAGTATTGTTTGTTCCATGTTAAGTCCATCACATAACGACCAGGATCACCAAGATCTCCAGTGTTTAGTACGACACTGTATTCGCCGGTTCCCATGTCATTGAATGTTTGTGGTCCCGTTGTCCAGTTATATGTGGCAGTTCCTTCTGACAGGAGTTGACCATTGTCTGAATCGTTGACACCAATTTGTAGGAGCATATCTTGGCCATAGGTCAGGTTGCGTTCCCAGGTAAAGATAGACTGTCGGGGATAAGCAATGTACATGTCAGAACCATGCTCAATCGTGAATGTTCGCGAATAGAAACCAACATTCTCCACCGGACTTCCGGTAACAGAGTCATTAACAAATGCTTGGACAGTCCATTCACCCACTTCAGCTGCATAAGCATCAAGAT
Organism: Candidatus Thorarchaeota archaeon; assembly: GCA_016840965.1. The sequence continues at coordinate 8,332 of JAEORI010000367.1, forward strand.
TTAGATCAGAGGTTTCAGCAATTCCTGCCAGTGATACCGTAGCAGACACTGTATCCCACAGCTCACCTAGTGTGTCATATATTTTGAATGTGACTGTCGATTGATTGTAAGAAGAATCGAGATATGCTCGAAAACGCACGTTGTCATTTGCCCGGTACGTGGATGTGGTTACCCAAGAAGCACCACTCGACAATCTGAGGTCTTGGAGTATGTTAGCTGAATGTCCAGCAATCTTCCAGAAACCATTCTGATAAGTCCCAACAACACCATCGTAAACAGATATGTTCAGACTAGTTGCAGTCGTAGACCAATAGGGGAAGTTGACCCCTGGATACCGAGGCTCAGAAACTGTATCAATAACGAGCGTATCTGATTTACTAGAGTTGAAATAGAAGTAATCAGTATAGCCGTTAGGAACTGCAATGTAATAGTAAGTTAGCCAATCCACCTGACTTGCGTTGGATACTGTAAAGTGTGTTCCTAAGCTTTGAACATCTGCTTCGAAGAGTGAAGATTGGTCTACTTTTCTAGCGTATACTGTCATGGAAACAGAAAATGTAACACGAATATCTTCATTCGGATCGGGATTAACAGGAGTTGGGGTCCAACTGAATGTTGCATTAACTGCGCTTCCACTCCATGGCACCATAGCCGACTCTTGGACTGTTCCCAAACTCCATGTCGCACCATTGGATACTAGAATTCCATTCATTTCCAAATTTACTTGACTTGGCTGTACTCGTGTTTTGATGAAGATTCTGACATTATCCATTCTGGTTTCAGGGTAAAGCTGAGGATTGCTACCAAATGTTCTAGTTGTTCTCACACCTATTTGCAAGACAAAACTGGAGGAAGTGATGAGGGATGGGTCTGCCTCTATCAATCCGGTAGAATACCAAGTGATCTGAGCCA
>JAEORI010000368.1 GCA_016840965.1 Candidatus Thorarchaeota archaeon
ACTTGGATAGAATACGTGAACATCCATCGTATAGCGAGTTATTAGAGGAAGCTGAAGTAAGCAAAGAACGGGTGAAGACATACGGATCATCAGCAGCATCACTGATGTATATCTTTGGTAAGAAATAGGGGAGAAACAAAAGGAATGAATCTGTCTTCTTGCATTTTGAATCTCTTGTTTTTCGAATTATCTTTCTAATCGAAATTCTCTATTCATATCCAAATACACGCAGCTCTGTTTTCCAAGTTTCAATTATTGTTTTGAGCGGAGTCCCAAGTATTCTAATTCTCTCAAAGTTTAATTCGCCCACTCCCCTTACTGCAGCTTGTTCGAGATATGGTATGTCATTTGGATACACCCCTGCGATTCTAACAGCGATACAATCAAGGGCAAGGGGGTCTTGGCTAGCAAGAATTGTATTGAGAATGAATGGGTCTTTCCCTCTTGTATTTGTCATATCAACATCATTGCTTACAACTATTGCACCAACAAGAAGTATCTTCAAGATATATCTCAGTTGATCCTCATAAATCCTGTACTTCTTAGGTCTGTAGATGGGTTCTGGGGGTCTTTATATTCGAGATATGTAAGGGAGTTGAAGGTTCAAGTCTATAATGAGAGATGAAGGTAGGATGATTACTCTCACCTACACCCTTGAGGACGGAACTCAGAAGCAGATGGAGTTCGATGAGAGTGTGAGAGAGGTTCAACCCTCTGGAGACATGTGGTCTGGTCGTATTACTCACATCGATCTTACTCCGCTAGCCCGTTGCACAGAGCTAGTCACACTCCGTTTGTATGGTAATTTGATACAGAATCTCGACCTCTCCCCCATAGCTAGCTGCACTGAGCTTGAGAATCTCCTGCTGGACGAAAACCAGTTACAGAGTGTCGACCTCTCTCCATTGTCAAGTTGTTCCAAGTTGCAAAACCTCGGACTGGACAAGAACGATTTACAGGGTGTTGACCTCTCTCCCTTGGCAAGCTGTGGTAGGCTTCAATCAATATCGCTGCATGATAACAACCTACAGCGCATTGATCTAATCCCTCTCGCTTCTTGCCCTTCGCTCAGTGGTATCTCTCTGTGGAATAACCCACTTGAAAACATCGATCTCACCCCTCTTACATTATGTGAAAATCTGGAGAATGTCGGACTAAAAGTAGGAGAGATTCGTGGATTATCTTGGATCCCTATTTTAAGTACTCATTCTCCTGTGATGTGTCCTGAACACTGGACTACATTCTACGAGAGGCCCACCCATACCTATCCTTTGTCCTTCCTCATCAGCGTCGTAAAGACCTACCCGCAGGACTTGCGTATATTACTGGATGTTCTCAAATGTGTGGGTCTAGGTGAATATGGATTCGTTGAATTGGACCCTAATTTGGTTCTTGACTCCTTCTCCCAAAGTACTACAATGGACGAAGTCCGAGAGCGTCTAATTACTCACATCACTGAGATAATTATTAGAGAAACTGAAACGGATGGCCCCACTACAGGGCTTTCTTTTACGAATAAAGAAGTAGCTGCCAGGTTCCAGAGAATCATTGAGATGAGAGCACAAGAGATAGAACGTGTGAGAGTTGGAGTAGATGATGAATTTTTTGATCTCAGGGAACTCTATGTTACAGCTTATGGATATGAAGTCCTGAGTACTCTTCCTCTCTCTCCTGCTACTCGAGATAGATTTGCTCCCGACTCGCGGCTCAAAACAGATTTGAAAGGGTTGGAGATGGTAAAGCAAGCCTTTGGGGAGCTAGGTTTTGATATAAAGACCGCTGAAAAGTCAGTCCCTGGTGTGAAGATGAGTGATGAGCTGAAGCAGGTGATCTTGTGGATAGTGGAGAACCACGGCCATTCTTGGTTTCGCATCTATGAAGCGGGGGACAGGTATCAAGCTGAATACTAAGTTCTTTTCGATTCCTATCTTACAGTTCTGGGGGTCTTTATATTCGATTTGTGCTAAGGAATTGGAGGGCTTGGCTTGAATGTATGTTTCTACTCAACTTTAGATTTGCTCATTTCCTGTCTGGTATGCAGACGATCAATGAATTCCCGATCATGATTGCATCTATTTACTAGTTCTATGGGGACTTCTTGCTTCGCCAAACGATTATCGAAAAAGGAAGAATCTTCTAGATTGGATGAACCGTCATAACGTAAAAGTGGAGAAAGCACGTAGGAAACTAGATAATTCGAGAGTTGAAACTGAACGACTTACAAGTCAATTAAAAGAAAAAGGGATGAGTGGGTTTTGACTCCCACTCGATTATTCTAAGTTCCTTCCGCATATGCTCGTGCATAGCGTTTCTGTTCCTCTGTCCACTGGTCAATGCTGATACCCATCGTTTCGAGCTTGGCTAATGCTGTTTCATTATCAAGTTCTTTCGGGAACTCGTATACTGCTGCCTTGAGACTCTTGCCGTTTTTGGCCATCCAGATCATCGCGTTCAACTGGCTCGAGAAGCTGAGGTCCATAACCTTTCTAGGAAGCAGCACCAAATGCTAACTTCTCACTAGGATGTCCCTCGGCGGCTGCAAGGTTTGCTAGTCTACCTTCTCCAAGCAAATAGAGGAATCGACCGTCCTTGGTTTCGTATTCATCAAGAGCATTTCTCACTCTCTTCTTGCTCTTACTTAGAGCCATCAAGTCTGGTTCATTTACTTCGACATTATAATGACCCAGATTGCCCATGATTGCACCACTCTTCATCTTCTTCATATGCCTGCCAACAACAACATCCTTCATCCCTGTGGCAGTGAAGAAGACGTCTCCCAGTGGAGCCGCATCATCCATCTTCATGACTTGGTACCCGTCCATTCTGGCTTGTAAAGCCTTGACAGGGTCGACCTCGGTGACTATGACATCTGCGCCGAGCCCTCGTGCTCGAAGAGCCATTCCACGACCGCAATAACCGTAACCAGCAATGACAACAGTCTTCCCAGCAACAAGAATGGCAGTGGCTCTCAGGAGACCATCGAATGCACTCTGCCCGGTGCCGTAGACATTATCGAATAGGTGTTTTGTATCTGCGTCGTTGACTGCCATAATAGGATACTTTAGAGCTCCATCTTCAGCCATCGCTCTTATCCTGATGACCCCGGTCGTTGTTTCTTCCGAACCCCCGTAGAGGTTTGGTATCATTTCCTTGTGTTTGTTGTGCAGTGTGAATATCAAATCCGCACCGTCATCGAGTGTGAGTGTTGGTTTGATCTTCAGAGTCTGTTCAATACACCAATAGTATTCCTCAGTATTCAGACCATGCCATGCAAAGACAGGTACGCCATTGGTTGCTAAGGCTGCTGCTACTTGGTCATTTGTTGAGAGTGGGTTACATCCTGACCAAGCAACCTCAGCACCAGCTGCTCTGAGAGTTTCTACGAGTACTGCTGTTTCTTTTGTCACATGTAAGCAACCTGCAATCCTCATTCCCTTGAGGGGTTTCGTCTTGGAGTACTTCTCTCGCAAATGCATGAGAACTGGCATATGTTTCTCTGCGTAATCGATGAGTTTCCTACCTTCTTCAGCAAGACCAATATCTTTGACTTTATAGTCAGTCATTTGAACCACAGACCTCCTTGAAACCACAATGTATATGAATGCTACATAGCAATTTTGAATAAAGTGCATTAAAAAAGAGAGAAAAATATGCAATTAACACTATCAGAAGCTGAAAAGATGCTTTTAGAGGTTCTAGTACAGAACTCTCGATACACTCCCTCTGTCATTGGACAAGTACTTGGAAAGAGTCGAAACTGGGTTTCACGTACCATCAGAGGTCTTGTGAAGAATGGTGTGATTCGTAGCTACACCACAATTGTTGATCCCTCACAAGTAAAAGCCGCAAGAGACACTATCCTCTTTATGAAAAGCAATCCTAGAGAGCAAGATGTGAGTGGGCGAGTTTTGCAGTTTGATGAACTTGAATCGTTGGATGGTATAGCTGGCGAGTTCTCTCTTGTTGGGTTCTTCAGGTTCGACAGTTCTGGTGCATTTGAGGATCTACTCGATAGGGTTGACAATGTAGTAGCAAGCTCTGGAGCTGGAAAATACAATCTAGTCCAGATTCTCACCACTTACAAGAAAAATCGATTCAAAATTGCACTCAGAGAGTCAACTGAGTCATACCTCTCTCCAAAGGAACTGGCAATACTCAGAACTATGCATCGTCAAAAACCAACAGCTGAAAAACCATTTCCTCTCTCACAGGAAGCAATTGGGAAGCTAATGAAACCTACCATGAGCCAACCTGCTGTTTCTAAGGCAATAGAGAAGCTCCTGATTAAAAGAGCAATAGTCGGACATTCAATTGATATTGACTTTAGTTACATCGGTCTACCTGTGAAATTCTTTGTCAGGGTGAAGGTATCCCCGGGCACTGCAAGTGAAACCGCGCAGGAACTCACAGATATGGATGAGGTATGGAACCTTTATCGAACTAGTGAAGACTACACACTATTTGCTATTGTACGAACAGAAAGCATCGAATGGTTCAATAAATTCCTTCGAAAATTATACACGAATGAGAACGTTCTTGATACGCAGTCCTATATCTCTCTTGAAGAGTGGTTTATTCCATTTCACTGAGATTGTACAATCTTGGTCTTCCAAGCCAGTGATTTCTCCATAGGTCATTATTTCTATAATAAACCAGTATTGGAAGCCATGCAAGTATCATGATTGCACTCATGAGACTGTTTGCCATCCAATATGCAGTTCCACTGATGGGTCCAAAAGGCGCAAAGAAAAGAACTAGTGGTCCCACAACATCATACGGATTTATCCATGGCCACATGATCGGATTGAACCAATGCATAGGATAGTCTAGTAGGAGATGCGAGAGAACACCGACTAAACAGGAGAGAAAAAGCATAGTAGAAAGAGTGCACACCTCTTTCAGTTCACCTTTTTCCACTTTGAAAATCGTGGAAATAATCGGAGGATAAAACAACCAAGTCACAACAACCGCAAGGAGTGTACCTGCAGTAACAGCTCCTACTAGACTATGGAGGAAGAGATGGTCTGGTAAATCACTAAAAAATATCCACATGAGTGGAACTTCAATGTCGGGTATGACCGAGCCAACTACCACCCCGGGCAGTAAAAGTTTCTTGTTTGTCTTCGATAAAACAAATGCAAGTGGATAATGGAGTGGTGTGATGGGCATTTCGACCTATCTCATGACAAGCCAGATTTTTCCATATTTCAGCATATTGAAATATGAAACATTGTACTCATTTTCTAAGGTGCAAAGAATGGGACTTTACGAATTCAATGGTAAAACACCTAAAGTTCATCCTGATGCTTACGTATCGCCTCGAGCAAATCTGATTGGAGATATTGAGATTGGAGCTGACTCCAGTATTTGGGAGTCTGCCGTGATAAGAGCTGATTTGAACTTCATTCGAATAGGAAAAGGAACTTCAATACAAGATAATTGTACCGTGCACACGACTTTCATGCATGCAACCATCATTGGTGATTATGTCACCGCTGGTCACAATAGTGTTCTACACGCTTGCAAGATTGGTGACCGAACAGTTATTGGAATGGGCGCGATAGTTCTAGATGGTGCAAAGGTTGGCAACGACTGTGTAATTGGAGCGGGCTCAGTGGTGACCGAGGAGAAAGTCATTCCAGACGGAAGTCTGGTCCTTGGTATTCCTGGAAAGGTGGTCAAGGAGGTTACAGACTCTATGAAAGAGGCTTTCAAAGCTGGCGCTGAGTTATACGTAGAACTCGGAAAACAGCATAAGAAATCTGGGTCAGGAAGATCCGAATAGACTTCCATTTCATTGTGTTATTTTGGTCCTGGCCCTTGATCATCTTTTTTGATTACTTTACTCTCCTGCCCCCCAACAACTCCGTGCTGCTGTGCTTTTAATAATCCAATGCAGACGATTAGAGGTAAGGCAATTATCCATGGAACAAAAAGAAAGATGATTACAATGAGAGCGCAAAGTACGCAATCTTCAGAAGAACCAGATACTTCACGTTCTTTTACAACGACGACATCTTCGCCCACAGCTTCTATCGCTTTACCACAATTTTGGCAGTTCACGCTTCCTGTAGCTATTCCATGTTCATCTTTGTATATGTAGCTTGAACCACAGTGTGGACACTTTATTTTGATACCATCCACGGTTTCGCTCAAGAAATCAATTGATGGCTTTAATGTGTCCGTTTCATCTATTGGGATTCCTGTTAGTTGTTGAGGTCCTTCTTGAGCAATAAACCGCGTCATGCAATTCTGACATTCTATGGAGTTCGATTCATCAATTTTCTCTTGTGAGTAAAAGTATACTGCACCACAATTTGGACATCTTAGTCTTTGGCCTGCTGATGACATATTCCCTCTCCTGTTTAAGTGATTATTTAGAAGGTTATATACTTAGTTACATTTTAGATGAATCATCAACTTCAATTCCAACTGGTAAATCTAATATCGTGCATTGTAAACAGTATTTTGAGGACGACGACTGATGCGCAGAAGATACTCAATCCCTATGGCTTTCATCATTATCTCATTATTCCTCTTAGTAGGAACCGTATCTGCTCAATCAAGTCTAGTTGCCAATATTACTCGAGAGAGTGAATACGTTTGGGGCGGCGACTATAATGATTATGTTGCAGACTTGGATGCTGGACACTGGACTGTAGTTGTCAATTCGGAGTCTTTCTGGGACTTGGAAGTAAAGATTATTGTAGCAACTGATAGCGGATATACCAATGTGGTCGTTGAAAGTGGTGCTGATTATGGAAATTACCCAAGAGTTGCTTTTGATTTAGCTTCAGCAAGTACTGTATATATCCGTGTATCAGAGAATTCTGTGTATTCTGATAGCAGTGGCTCTTACCGTGTCGGTGTGTATGATGACACCCACATTCCAGGTTTCTTTGAATCACTTACGTTCTTTGAATGGATAATACTGATTTCAGTACTATCATTTCTAATTCCTATGATTATTTGTGTAGTGGCAATCCGACGCTCTCGTCGTACAACTAGGAGGGCGATGGGCACAATTGCAATTGAGGCTCCAATGCATGCTATACCTGATCGGTATCAAGGTAGTGTACAGACACATGGCAGTAGAACTACTACAGTCCGTCTGCCCGTAGAATGTCCCTCATGTGGTGCTCAAATCTCACACGAGAGTGTTGATTGGACTGGGCCATTAGAAGCCCAGTGTGGTTATTGCGGTGCAACCATGCGAGCAACGTTCGAGAACGTCTGAAAAAAAATGGGGAGGACAATCTCCCCAGTTTCAGATTCTATTCTAGTTGAATACTTTCAAGAGCTTGTAACCTTGGAAGACTGACCACAGCACCAAT
>JAEORI010000054.1 GCA_016840965.1 Candidatus Thorarchaeota archaeon
AGTTTCGAGCCCACGACTTCGAGATGCCTCATCAGGCGCGGTCTCAATGACCCCGATTATATCTTGGGAATCCCAAGAAGATTATGAGTCTCGCGCCCTAACCAGGCTAGGCCACTGCGGCACTTTTATACTCATAACGAAGTCTGGCAAAGGAGCACTCTGGATTCCTCTAATTAACCTTATCCTTGAGTTTCCCCAATTATTTCAGCCGCTCTTAGCAGGCGTCTATGATTCGAGAAGTTTTTCGATTTCTATGGCAAGCAGCTCTTTGACCTTTTTACCGTCAGCTTTCCCACGAAGTTCTTGCATAGCTATACCCATGAGACCGCCTATTGAACGTTCTCGTTCTTGTCGAATGAAATCTTCTCGCTCTGCCACTATCCTTTTGATAACAGCTTCAACTTCAGAATTAGTTGCCATTCCTAGATCAGTTGATTCTATCGCCTCTTCAATACTCGATTTTGGATGGTTGGCGAAGAATGTAAGTATCGTGGGTATAGCCTCAGAGGATATTGTTTTCTTGATGACTGATTTAAACATCATAAGAAAATGATTGTCATCGAGATTCTCAATGGGAACCTGTTCTCTGTGCAGGCTGACCACTGTATTTTCTAAGGTTGAAGCTACTAATGTAGGAGAAACTGTAGAATCCTTGACGATTTGTTCAAAAAGATCAAGATTTTGAGACCGACTGATTTGGTAAGCAAGATCTGGGCTTAGTTCATATTCTTTGATAAACCGTTTTTCGCGATGTTCGATAGTTTCAGGCATGTTCTTTTTAATCATCTTCAAACGTGATTCAGTTATTTTAACCGGTCTCACATCGGTTTCAGGATACATGCGTTTTGAACCCGGCCGCGGCCGTGCATATTTTGATGTACCATCCGGGAGAGGAGTTCTGGTTTCTGCAGGGACTCCATTCACTGCGTCTATGGCTCTGTCAACAACAGCATTGAGTGCATCTTTACACTGTTCTATCGATGATGCAACAATGACAACTGCGTCTTGTTCACAAGCATTCACCAATTTCCGTATCTTTATGATGTCAGATTCTGTGATTCCATAATTGGGAAGTTCATCAGTGTGAAATATCCCTCCTACACCCCCCCAGAATTTAGCATAATCAGATAGTTCAGTTCCAAATCTTCGATTTGGTTGAATTTCAATACCGAGAAGATTTGCAAAACCAGAGAGATTGACAGCAAGAACAACTCCACCAGAATCTACAGCCTTTTTGATGACTTTTGATTCACTTTTGTCAAAAATGGTTGTGACATCGACGAATTTTGTTTTGATTTGGGATGTAGAGATTCTTCGAGCCTCCAAAATATCCCGAATTTCGAGTAGTTTCTCCTGTCGTTGAGCTTCAAGTGCGACTAGCATTGATAACATGTCAAGTTGTTGAAAGCCTTTGATTTCTGTGATTGCCCCGTTCTTAATCGACACATTAACATCTTGACGAATCGTTCCTAAACCTCGTTTGACATTTCCTGTAGATCTCAAAAGAAGACCAATTGCTAGTGCAACTTCTTGGGCCTCATTGGGAGTTTGAATATCAGGGTCAGTTGCCACTTCAATTAGAGGGATACCAAGACGATCGAGTCTATATATTCTCATGTTGTTCTTTTCGTCATCTTCAATCTTTCTTGCTGCATCTTCCTCAAGACAAATAGTCTGGATTCCAATTGTCTTATTTCCTACAACTACATGGCCTCCATTTGCAATGATAGTTGTACGTTGAAAACCAGTTGTGTTAGAACCGTCAATCACAATCTTTCGCATTGGATGTACCTCATCAACTGGTTTGGATTTGAGAAAATTAGCCATTGTCAAGCAAACATCGATTGCTTCTTCATTGAGATTATGAGGTGGTTCTTCATCGGCTTCTACCAGACATGTAGTATCATTGTAATACTCGTAACAAAATCGCTTTTGTCTTTGAAATTCAAAGAGCGCCGCAGGATCAACCTCACCCATCTCACTTTGAGTCGGGCGTAGTCTCCGAATGAAGTTTCCATGTGGTTCTTCATCGCGGACTACAGTGGGACAATGACAAAACAGCTTGTGTTGTGTATTTAATTGCTGATGAAGTTCAAGACCGACCTTTAGACCAAGTTTTCTAAACCAATTGTCATCAGACAGTTTAGTCCCCTCCAAGGGTTTTAGCGTACTCGGATTCTTCACTGCGCATATCTATTTCTCCAGCAAGAGGTTTCAAGAAGAGAATTTTTGCAGATTCAGGATCCTTGGTATTGGCCAAGACCCACATGAGTTTCACTAGTGCAGTTTCTGGGAACATGTCTTCACTAGGAACAACTCCAATGTCAAGGAGCTCAACACCGGAACGGTAGACATTCATGTTTATGCGTCCGAACAAGCACTGACTAGACATAGCAACTACAATTCCTGCATCAATGGCTTTCTTGATTGATGGTTGAAGACGGTCGGGAGCATGTCCTAGACCAGTACCTTCAATCAAAATTCCTTTGTATTCCCTTTCCACAAACAAATCGATTTGAGAGGTTTCAATGCTTGGATTAGTCTTTACAAGAGCTACTTTTTCCTCGAATTTTGGTTTCATGTTTAGTTTTCTTTTAGTATTTCTCCGATACGGAGGAGAACGTAGCTCCATTATGTCTTGTCCACTCACACGATAAACTGGGTAGCTATTGACTGATTGAAAAGCATCACGACGACTTGTGTGGAGCTTTCTTGTCCGCGTTCCAAGATGAGCATGAAGATAACTATCACCTGTTTCAGCATGCATTAATACAAAGACAGCTGCAGCATCAGCTCTTGTAGCCAAGTTAATAGCACCAATTAGATTCATTGCAGCATCTGAGGATGGACGATCGGAGGACCTTTTTGATCCAACTAAAACAACTGGAACTGGCAGATTTTGAAGTGCAAAAGATAGTGCTGCTGCAGTGAATCCTAGTGTATCTGTTCCATGTGCAATTACGACTCCATCTGATCCGGCTTTGATTTCAGCAGCTACACTTCGAGCAATTTTGGTCCAATCATTTGGTTGTATGTTTTCAGAAAGCACACTCATAATCACTCTTGCCCGTACATTAGCATAATTGCCAAGTTCTGGTACGGTATCATAGAGATCTTGTGCCGACAAGGCTGGGTTTACTGCCCCTGTCTGATAGTCGACTTTGCTAGCGATGGTACCACCTGTACTTAGGATTGAAGCAGTGGGTAAATTCTTTGAAACAAGCTCCTTTTCCGCAGAAAGTGTTTGCTTCTTCCTGCCAGAAGAAATTCTGAATACCTGTGAGTCTTGACCTAGTTTTATGCCAATATTATAGCCACTTTCAAGCTTGAGAACAAGATGAAATTGATCAATTCCAACCTGACTACGAGGCATGAGAACTCCCACATATTCTTCCTCATTCCTCTTGACGCAAATTGTATCTCCAACTTTAATGTTTGAACTTGAGAGCTTTTCTAGGACCAAGCCAACATAACCCGACTCATCAAGACTCATTGATATCCTCACCTTCAAGCTTGAACTCAATGGGACAGATGATTCATAAAAGGCTTCGTTATAATCAAATGTGATAGTTATAGAAGTCCAAATACTACAAGTAAACCAAATAGAATGAAGATAGACCCAACAACCCGCTTCACAACCTTAAGAGGTATACGTGCAGATACTCGGTTTCCAGCTATGGCACCAATAGAGTTCACGACTAGAAATCCAATGATTGATCCTATGAATACCATGATTGCGAAAGATGATTGAGCAGCTAGAGCAAGTATTGTGATTTGGCTCTTATCACCAAGCTCTGAAAACAAGACTAGTGAGAACATTCCAAACAATGTACCGGGATTGTCGCAGGAGTCTGGCACTTCAGAGTTTGCTCTAACGAATGTGAAAATTCCAAGACCAATGAATAATATTCCAGATACATAGGTTATGATTTCAATGGGTAGTGCTGTTGAAAGGATTAATCCTACAACCACTGCAATGATTGATGAGGTGGCCAATGCAGTTATCGTGGAGAGGAGAACTAGTCCGGGTCTTCTATATTGCGCACTAAGACATATTGTTGTGAGCATGGTCTTGTCGCCTAGTTCCATTAATAGAACCAGTCCCATTGAGGAGATTAAAGCTTGAATTGGCATGCCTATTGGGTGCTTGTACGTCATCCTTTTAGAGATTGGGATTAGGCCTCAAACAATTTAGTGGTGCGGGAGGTGGGCTTCGAACCCACGAACTCCTACGAGAGCGGATAGCCTATTCACATGACCCCTTAATCTCATGCGATCTTAAGTCCGCCGCCTTTGACCGGGCTTGGCTACTCCCGCTATGC
>JAEORI010000055.1 GCA_016840965.1 Candidatus Thorarchaeota archaeon
CTTTCAGACGGTTGAATGGTACCAGTTTATGCTGACATCCCCTCCCCCAGGAGGTTTTTCGATGCTTATCTTCCTCATTCCAGTGGCTGCAGTTATTATTTCACCAATACTCGCTCTAGGTCCTATTTCTATTGTATATGTTATCTATGAGAAATCCCTAATGAGAAACTTGGTTTCCCTAGAGTCTAAGATTAAGAGCAAAGAATTGAGTGCAGTTGAAATCGACTTGAAGAAACTGACATGAAACGTAAACCATTCAGTAGTTGAGACAATTCCTCTCTCAGACTCAGCATGATATGAATAATCCTTATATGCTAATAATTCATATTATATTCTGGACAGGGGGTCCGAATCGCGACCATCATGAATACTGTCACTCCCTCCCTCTCTCAAAACGTCCGACCCGACTGGCGAACTACTCGCTCGTTTTCACGGGCCCCCTCCTCCTCTCTTTATTCTTCTTGCAAACCAGCCTCTATATCATCAATGAGTTGATCATTTTCTGTTGAGTCTTGAATTAAGAAAAGATTCCCGCAATTTTGACAGGTAATTGCACCTTCTCTGATTTTTTCTTGACTATAGAGATACACTGCTCCACACAAGGGACACTTCTTTGGTGCAGGTATTTTGAAGGTTTTATTGCAATTTTGACACCTGACAACATTTGGAGAAATTTCATCCTTCTCATAATAAGCATAGACCGTCTTACAGTGTGGACATTCATATCGTGTTGATGGGGCATATATACCGAGATCCGCAACCAACTCTGTATGACCACATGACATACAGACAATTGCATGAAGTAGGACTGCATCTCCACCGAATACGGAGTTGGATTTCCAATGAACCATTAATTGTTCTCTAGAGACTTGAAAATGGTCGTAAATTACACCAGGTTGAAGTTTGGTGCTCCCACATCTAAGGCAGTACCTGTCAGTCACAAATGTCCCTCAAGCCAACAGTGATTGAACACCATTAAGGTCTTTGATTTTTGGTGCAACTGTTTCTCAGCCAGAAGGTTTTAATGGAGTTCGTAGAGTGCCAAGTCAAGGCGAGTGAAATTGTCTGTGGCAAAGAAAGCTGTTGACAGCACAATAAGAAGAATTCTCAACTATACTGCAGAGATCATATTATCCATCATTCTTTTAGTGATTATCTGTATTCCATTAGGGTTTGTAGTTCCAATGTGGTTGCAAACATTTCTATTAGGTCGGCCAAGGACTCAACTTGCCCTTGACCCTGTCAGATGGTTTGGCCTGGACGGTGCTACTTGGCTAACAATTCTGCTTGGTTTTGTCAGCTTCGTTCTTGGCTATGTGTTTATCCTCAGGTTGAAACCAGGCGTCACCGCAGAAACCGCTGTTCAAAAAACTCTAGAAGAGGATGTTGAAGAGGAAGAAGTCGAGGAGCTGGATATTGAAGAGCTCGAGGAAGTAGCAGAGGACATAGAAGAGGACGAAGAAGAAGAAATCGAGGAAGTTATTGAAGATGAATCAGACAATGAACCTTTCGAAGATGTCGTTGATGACATTGATGAAGAAGAATAGTCTGACTCCTTTCTGACTTAGGTGATTATTGCATCTCAAGCTTTAGGGCTAGCTTTTCCACAAGTGCAGAGAAGGCTTGAGCAGCTTTCGAATCAGGCTCTTGCATAACAAAGGGAATTCCCTCATCGCTAAGTGTGATGATTCGTGGATCAAGAGGTAATTTCCCAAGATGTTCAACACTATACTCACCAGACGCCTTCTTTACAGCGCCTTCTCCAAATAATTTGTAGGACTCACCGCATTTTGGACACACAAACTCAGACATGTTCTCTATGACCCCAAGAACCGGTACGTTCATTTTTTTAACCAGTTGGATTGCTCTTCGTGCATCAAGTACAGCTACTTCTTGAGGTGTCGATACGATAACGACTCCATCAATTGTAGGAATTGATTGCAGAATACTTAGTATCTCATCTCCTGTACCCGGTGGAAGGTCTACTACTAGCATCTCAAGCTCTCCCCACCTAACATTGGTAAGGAATTGATTGATTGCTCTAGCTACTAATGGTCCCCGCCAAGCAACTGCATCATCATCCTTTCTGAGAAGAAATCCCATACTCATGACTTTAATGCCCAAGGGGCCAATAATGGGTTCGATGAATTCTCCATTCGCTATTGGATGTTGTCCTTCTAGTCCAAGCATATGAGGTACATTAGGTCCATAAACATCAACATCAAGAATCCCAGAAGATGAACCTCTCGCAGCAAATGAAACTGCCAAATTTGTAGCGACAGTTGTCTTTCCGACACCACCTTTGCCTGAAAGAACTACAATCTTATGTTTGACGTCTTTCATATTCGCAGCAATTTCGGGTGGTACGAGAGGTTTCGACATTGTCATCCAAGGAGCCGCGTTTGTGAAACTCTAATAAAATATCGGATATGTCTGAAATGTTAGCTTTCTTTGAATTTATCTAAGATTTGACGCGCTAGTGCTTCATTGGATGCTGCGACAAAATTCATGATGTTTTTCGGTTCAAGGGTTGCTGAAAAGCGAGTCCCATCTTGGTCAAGCACATAACCTCCAGCTGTAAACACCATATGTGTTCCACAAAGATGGATGATTGGAAGCATATCTCTGAGGTCTACCATTCCATCAATGAAACCCGCTGCTGTCCAACAGAGGTCGAGAAGATTGCTTGCTGTTCGTCTAATATCATGGACTGAACTAATAGTTCTTAGAGACCTTTCCATGAAATCTAAATCCCAGTTCTTCTTTGTATCATATGATATTATTGCACTATTGATATCGACTGGAGCTGATGCTTTTACAGTTGTTCCGTTTCTTGTCACACCCGTTCCTGTGACAGCGATATATGTTTCATTGGTAAAAACTGATTCAATCACACTTATCTCAGCATCGTCAGATGTCATTGCATCACTGAAAGGAACCAAGGATATGCCAATTGATGCCAAAGGAATTCCTCGTTCGAGATTGGCTGATCCATCAATTGGGTCGATAACGGCAAGATATTCAGGCTTCCCCTCGTTCTTGATGAATCCACTTTCTTCTGTCAGAATTTGAAACGGTATCCCAGAGCTAGAGAGTACATCAATTATGGCACGTTCCGCTTTCGCATCGAGTAAGAGTGTTTGGTCCCCATAGGGATTCAGCGTGCCCGTATGTTCTCTTGCAATGTCGAGATTCTCAACGATGCCTCTTTTAGCTGCAGTAATCGCATCCTTTACAATCCTGAGTAGTGTCATTCTGAAATCACCTCAGTCTTACTTGGAATCACCTTATCACTTGTTGGGTAGTCATTACAATACCTTAAATGCGTCAAGTAAAGAGATAGAATCGTAAGGCAAACTTGGTGGAACAAATGGGCTTTCTTAGTGGTAAGAAAAAAGTAGATGCAGAACGCGGAATTCTTGAAATGAAGGGCACAATGAATGCTCTAACCTTGAGAATGCGCAGACTTGAAACTAGAATGATAGAGGAACAAAAGTCTGCGAAAGAAGCTATGGCTCAAGGCAACCGTTCAATGGCAAGGTCTCATCTTACAATCGTTGTGGATCTTGAAAACCGAAAGTCTCGTTATCAGCAGCAGTTCCTTACATTAGAAACTGCATTACTAAACTTGGAAGAAGCCAAAACGCAAGCTGAAGTTCTCCGAGCCTTTACAATAGCGAATGACGCTCTAACTGAGGCGCGGTCGATGCTGCGACCAGAAGAAATTCAGACTCAGTTAGATAAACTGTCTGAATCCTTTGAACATATCTCCATTGCTGGTGAGTTGTTATCTGAGGACTTGTCTGGAGCAGATTCGACTATTGAAGATGAGGAGAGAATAGACCGACAACTGGAAGCGATGGAAGCAGAAGTGTTGCTTGAGAAAGAAGGTGTTCTCCCGCCACTAGAAACTGAAGGTGCTATGCCTTCAAAGACTAGTAAAACGGAAGCTTCGGATGAGAAACGTATTGATGAGCTGCTAGCAGATCTTGAAAAAGAAGCACGTGAAGAGAGAGCGCGAGAAAAAGAGAGTTAGAACGCAGTTCATTCCATAGATTTTCAGGTGTAGTTTAGATTGAAGATAGAATTAGTTGTCTTTGACGTCGATGGAACCCTAACAAAACACAGTAGTGTTTGGTGGAGGTTACATGAGCACTTTGGTACAACAGAAGAAGGAAAACTCTACTATGACCAGTATTTTGCTGGTGAAATCACATACGACCAATGGGCTGACCTCGACGCCAGTTTGTGGAAGGGAAAAACTCTTTCAGAGGTCATGAAAGTTGTTCATGCGACACAACTCTCACCTGGCGCAGAGGAAGTGATTTCGATTTTTAAAAAACATGGCATGAAGACTGCAATACTTTCAGGTGGTCTGGATATCATGGCTGATGACATTGGTCGAAGGGTGGGGATAGACTATGTTCTTACTAACATACTCCACCATCATGATGGCATTCTTACAGGAGAGGTCAAAAACCAAGTTGCTTGGGGCAAAAAATCTGATGTGATATCTCAAATATGTGAACATTTCCAAATTCCATTGGAGATGACTGCGTTTGTGGGAGATGGTCGTAATGACGTTAGTGTGTTCAGAGTTGTAGGTCTCTCGATTGCCTACAATCCTGAAGACCAAGATGTAGCTGATGCTGCTGATGTTGTTATTAGAGAAGATGACCTTCGAGCTATTCTACCTTATTTCATACCGGAGTACCTGCGATGAGTAGGACAAAGACATACGCTTGAAGTAAAATGATCATTGCCCCTTCAAAGAAATCTAGTTTGTGATCATCTGTTATCGCTCTTTTCAGGAACCATAGACTTCCAGCAATAACCATGATTTGAAACAAAACATATCGGTCCAAGGGGATTGGTACAAACATTCCAATTCCTCCCATGACAAGGAGCACTATCTGCAAAACCCCTCCAATAAGATTACCCACCGCAAGACCAACTTTACCTTTTGTTGCTGCAAGCAATGCGATACCATGTTCAGGTAATGCTCCAGCCGCACCTAGGATTAAAGCTGCAAGTGC
>JAEORI010000056.1 GCA_016840965.1 Candidatus Thorarchaeota archaeon
CCCGATCAAGAAGAAAACCAAAAGTATGGACATCCCACCTATGAGAGTGAACGAACCCGCGATTATCAAGGACGAAGCTGGCATCAAGAATCCAAGATAGATAAAATTGAAGATGAATGCTGTAAGTATCATTAAACCAAGAAAGAGCATACAGTACGGATCGCTATCTTGTCTGATTGACATTATTGCATCATCCCCATTGCATCTTGATTCTCATATTTCTGTTGCCAGTGAGTTGTCCCTGCACGAATCTTGTTCTGCAGGATGAGATGTGCTCGAATGAAATCAGCAGGCTTTGGTGGACATCCTGGTAGATACACGTCTACAGGCACAATCTTGTCGGGAGGAGTGGCCAGGCTGTATCCTTCCCAAAATAGCCCTCCTGAAGCAACACATTGACCGAAAGCGATGACGAATTTTGGCTCAGGCATCTGCTCATAGATACGCCTGAGTCTTGGAGCCATCTTCTTCGTCAGTGAACCTGATATCCACAGAACATCTGTCTGTCTTGGACCGAAAAGTGGCAGCATTCCAAATCTCTCAAAGTCCCAACGTGGTGCAATTCCTGCGGCACCATCTACCATACAACATCCAATACCATATTGCATTGGCCATGGACTGTGAGCTCGACCCCATCTTAGCATCCACTTCAGCGGCGGTACATTCTGCAACCACTTCAAGAGAATGGGTGCGATTCGGCCAAAGCCATTTCTGAACAAGTCGTAGAATATCCATAGGAAATACTTTCCAATTTTAAGAATGAAAGGCAACCAATAAGCGAATATTTTTCCAGGATTGGATATCTCCATCTTGTCCCACTGGAGTTTCGCCGCTCTAATTCGAGCTAGTCTCTGTTTTCCAAAGTATTGTGAAGCATAATTGGCGAACCAGATTCCTGTTGAGTGAACGTGTCCTCCATGTCGTTGAGCTATCTTGAAAATGACAAAACTCTGAGCCCATGAGAACATGTAGAACATTCTTCTCTCATCCTCAAGAAAGTAGCCCATCATTGTGACTGCACTCTTGGAGTTAACATAACCGTCAATGCCTGCTTTCGCAGATGCTTGCTCGAACTGGAAGTCATCAAGGATAGCAGCAAGATTCTCTAGGGGAGCGAATGCCTGCCCAACGACAAGTGTTGGTCCTTTCTTCTTGATCTTCATCGGATAGTAACGGTCGTGCCATTCATGCTCAGCAACATCATCACCATAGACAACTCCACGATACATCTCGGTGACTTCTTCGACTACTCTAATACCTTCCTCAATCTCTTCCTCGTCACCTTCATAAACCACCATCAAAGACCCGTGATGAGCTGGAATTGGGAATGGTTTATCACCCTCCCAGATTGCTTTCTTGAGGTCGGTGTATTTCGACTCCTCAAACTTAATGGTATAAGGGAGTGGGCCATCTTCGAGAATCTTCTCAATTGCTAGAACCATCTGATAATTCTCTTCGAAGCTTGAAACTATTACCTTCATAGGAGTGAGTGGTTTTATCTTCAGGGTGACCTTAGTTATGATTCCAAGAATTCCTTCTGTATCGCAGAATAGATCAATGTCCTTTGTTTTGACAAGTTTTCCATCAGGTAGGACGCCTTCAAGTTTGATGACATTTTTATTGATGTTGCCATACTTTAGAGACCCTATGCCATCCCCACCTTGAGCCACCCATCCGCCAACAGTGGCTGACAGACCAGACGAGGGATAGCACCTAGTGTCCAACCCCTTTCTATTCAATTCGAACTGAAGATTGGCCCAAGAAATCCCTGGCTCGACCGTGACTGTCAAATTCTCACTGTCAACCTCGAGGATCTTGTCCATACGGCGCATATCAACAATAATCCCCCCTTTCCTGGGTATGGCACCTCCATACCCAGAGGTTCCTGCTGCACGGGGTACGAGTGGAACTTTGTATTTTCTGGCAACTTCATAAAGTGCTTGAATATCTTCAGGAGTCACTGGTTGCACAATAGCATCTGGCTTTGTGTTCATGAGCCAACCAACCTGTTTGGGAAGAGAGCCGACATCTTGTCCAAACAAAACTAGCTCATGCTTTTCTGTTATCAGGCGGTCTCCAAAAATCTCGTCGAGTTTTTCTTTCGGCTTTTGCTTCAGGACCATGAGTCCACTCTCCAGCTCATGAACGGAGCTGCTTACAGTCTGTGGCTTGGAAAGTTGTAAGATAAAAACCTAGCGAGAGAATGGAAAAGCAACAAAACTCGAAAATTCTCAAGTTACCTAAGTGTGGTGTAAAATAATTTTGAGACGCTTTCAAAGTGAAACCCTTATCGAGTTTTGTTTATGTTTTTGAAATTCTTGTAATCATTTTGAAGTATCCTTAAATAACCAAATGAAACCCTCGCGCAAACCTACGAGAGCATACTTCGCTGAGGGTTATCAAATGAACCGAAGGACTAGGACTAATCTTGGAGTTACAGCAGCTTTTACACTTCTTCTATTTATTGGAGTTATTTCAGCTATTGCACAACCGGATTACACTTTTGAATGTGGAGTATGTCATACTGTCAATCCCGCATATACTATGTCTTCAAATTCCACAGGAGTAGCAAATGTTGGAATTCCTTTCACATTGAGAATAGTAGCCCAAAAACCAACACCGGGTGGAAACAATTTCTATTTGAGTGTGCAATACGGCTGGGCAGACAATGATAACTTCACTTTTACTCCAGCATCAATCAAAGATAACGGAGTCGGGGACTTAACCCTATCTAATTTCATTATTACTGCCGATTTCGCTTTTACACCAAAGAGTAGTGGTAACAATACAATTCGAGCATGGTGTGCAATAGATGGAGGATCACAGTATATCGATATCCCAATAAATGTCACAGATATTACAGCACCCACAATAGATAGTCCGCCTGATATGCAGGTGGCTGAAGGGAATATGACAGCTTCAGTCATATGGAACCCAATTAGCGCATACCCAGACAGCTTTGAAGTCTACAACAATGAAGTTCTATTTTCTAGTGGTTCATGGGACGGTTCCGCAATTACGATTGGGTTGGGTACATTATCAGTGGGAAATCACAATTTAACATGCATTGTCTATGACTCTGCTAGTC
>JAEORI010000057.1 GCA_016840965.1 Candidatus Thorarchaeota archaeon
AGAAGGAGACGTCAAGAAGCATTTTGCTGTTGTCGCACATGCTGATGAAGTGGGATTCCTTGTTAGCAATATCGATGAGCGAGGGTTCTTACGTGTCAAGTGGAACACACAGGGCCATATGCCAGACCTTCGTCTTTTACCAGGACAGTGGGTTCTGATTATGACTGAAACAGGATTGATTCCGGGTGTGTTTTGTGTCATGACAGCACACTTGGCAGGTCCTGAAGGGAAAAACAGAATTCCTACTTATGAAGAGGTCTTCTTAGATATTGGTGCCAAAAACATCGACGATGTTCAAGAGTTGGGTATAAACATAGGAGACCCTGTAGTCTATGCAGCGCCTGTTGAAAAACTATTGAATCACCATGTGTCTGGCAAGTCCATGGATGATAGGGTAGGTCTTGTTGTGCTACTGAGAGTCTTGGCGCAATTTGCCAAGGTACCACAAGCTAAACGACCTACCATCACCTTCGTTTCGACTGTTATGGAGGAGTTGGGGGCAAGAGGAGGGGCAGTTGTAGCTAGAGACCTTGATGTTGATGCGATTATTGTTCTAGATATCGGACTCGCAGATGATCATCCAGGGACAAAGGGAGAAACAGGTATTGCTTTAGGGAAGGGACCAGTTGTTGTAATCAAGGACATGGCTATGCACTACTCACATGACTTTGTTCAGAGCATTATCAAGACAGCTGAGAGAGAGGAAATACCAATTCAACGAGCAGTCTTTCAATCGTACATGACCGATGGAGTTCAATTTGCTTCTCACAATCAGATTGTATCTGTACTCGCTGTGCCGTGTAGATATTCTCATTCCAGTTTTGAAACAGTGAACCTCCTAGATATTGACATGACAATACATCTACTAATGAAATTACTTGGAATTAGTTCTTAGAAGACCTGTGAGTAAGCGGTTCTACACGTACTTTCATACTCTCTCGTGAAACGACAAACACTTCTGTTCCCGCGCTGATTGGACCTACATCACAGCGAGCATCCCAAATCTCAGCTCCAACCTTAATCTTCCCAGTTCTCTGGGTGACTTCCTCGATCACAATTCCCGTCATTCCCTGCAGCTCATAGAAGGGTCTAGCCTCATCCAGAAGAGAAGGATAGACAAGGTAGTATTTTGCTGCAACAAATATTGTAGCACCAATTATCAACAGAACACTAGCCGGGAGAAACCATTCAGGTTTAAAGATGAATACAATCCACATGGCTATGGGAATCAAGACTAGCTCATCTACGGTTATTGCAATGAATTTAGCTCTGGGTGAGAAATCTACCATGCATTCACTTCCTATGTTTCGAGCATTCATTAGTGCGAGATGAAAAAAAGGTTTGCAACTTGGTAGCCCATACATTAAGATTGGATAGATAGTACGATTGAAAAGGGGAGCAGAATGCCGCCACCATCGTGACCATTTCTTGAAGACCGAAACGATTCAAATCATGGCAGGAGCAGCCTTGTTATCTGCATTCACATATGTTCCTATACTAGCAAGAGAAACGATTGGCATTTCAGAGCTGCTTGTGACAGTCATTGTTGGTATATACGCCACAGCCTCGTTCATTTCTTCATATATATTCGGTCGGGCTGGAGATGTTTATGGTAGGAGGATTGTGATTAGACTTGGTCTGTTTTTGGCTATGGTAAGTTTTGGACTACTTCTAGTGTCTTCAAGCTTCGAAGCTTTGTTCTTTGTGAGGATGATAAATGGATTCTGTGTTGGGATGTATCCAGGTGCTTTGGCAGCTTATGCTTTTGAATCAAAGATGAAGATGGGGCGCTTTGCTACATGGGGAGCAGCAGGTTGGGGAATTGGAACCTTGTTTGCAGGTTATGCGGCAGGATACAACATTTACTATGCGTTCCTCATGTCTACGATATTCTTGGCTACCGCTTTTGGATCAGCACTTACACTTCCGCCGATGAAAAGAGAATTCATGAAAGTACCTTGGTTCCCAGTTGACACGTTCAGGCGTAATGCATCAATTTACTTAGCGGTCTTCATTCGACATAGTAGTGCTTTTGCAATTTGGACACTCTGGCCTCTGTTTCTTTATGACATAGGGGGAAACACATTCTCAATTGCGATTGTGCAAGCTACTAATGCTGTGGCGCAGGTCTTCTTCATGGCGACAATGACAGACAGATTTGATAGTAAGAAACTTGTCGCAATTGGACTGATTTCCTCAGCTGTAACTTTTGCGTGGTTCCCATTTGCCCGCAACATAATTGAGATTCTCCCTTCACAACTGCTGCTTGGATTTGCATGGGCAACACTCTATGTTGGTGCGCTAAAGTTTGTGACTGAGAATAACAAAGAGCGATCAACAGCAGCAGGACTTCTTCAATCAATATTATCACTCTCTGGAGTGGTTGGTCCGGTGGTGGCGGCTGTAATTTATACTATTATTCCGGGATATGTTCCCATCATGCTCTACGCAGTAGGGATGTCGCTTCTTGCATATGCAATCTTCTGGTGGAACAATCGTAATGGTGAACAGAAGCAAACTACAATAGAACTAGAAATTGGGAGTTCATAAATGGAAGTTAAATTTGCGCAAGTGGATTTGCCCTTATACTATCAAGTTCAAGCTAAATGAGACAGGTGGTTGCCTCATGTACATCAGAAAGATGATACAGCAAGATGTTGATTTTGCAGTGGGTCTTGCTGTTGGTGAAGGCTGGGGAAGCATAAAGCTAGACTTTGAAGAACTGTTAGAATTTGATTCCGCGGGGTGCTTCATTGTTGAGAGTAATGATATGCCTATTGGAATGATTTGCTCAACCCCATACAACGGTTTTGGTTTTGTAAGTAATCTCATAGTGCTAGAAGAGTATAGAAATAGAAAGGTGGGCACTCTGTTAATGAAACATGCACTCGACTATCTAGAGAGCAAGGGTGTGAGAACTCAATTACTTGATGGCGTCTTTAAAGCAATTTCCTTGTATGAACGATTCGGTTTTAAAAAGAAGTACAAATCATTACGTCTGGAAGGGCATGTTGAACCAATGGAGTCTGATAATGTCAGACCCATGACAACTGCAGACTTGAAAATGATAGATCATTTTGATGCTGAGTTATTTGGAGCATCACGAAAAAAATTCATTGAGTCAAGATTGAAAAATTTCCCTAGACTCTGTAAAGTTCTAGAAATTGAGGGGGATGTAGCAGGTTATATCATGGGAACTGAAAGAAACGAGTCAGTAAGGCTTGGTCCATGGGTTATGAGATATCCTTCAGAGCAAGCAGAGAATTTGTTGCAAGAGTTAGCCTCCGAAGTTGATGGGATGACACTACAAATAGGTGTTTTAGAGAATAATACAAGTGCGCTTCAGATATTAAAGAAATGCAAGTTTGCCCAGAAAAGCTTCTCATGGAGAATGATGAGAGGAAGAGATGGGGACTGGACCTTCTCAGATCATTTGTATGCAATCTGCTCTGCTGCACGTGGATAGATTTGCTTAGAATAGAATCATTGTTTTTTTCTATGCTTGATTTCATCCAGCTTCTGACCGAAATCCGTTCGCACAACTTTGTTCGTTATAATGGGAGCTAGTATTATCATAGCAATGGCAAAGACCCCAATCAAACTCAAATCAACTGCGAGGGTTCCATAGCTACCCTCAACAAACATCCTAATCAGGCTGCGGTAAACGTTAGACACTGGTAGATATTCATTGAATGCATCAAATGTGACTCCTACGAGCTCTAGGGGAGCAATACCACCACCCACTATCCAATAGAAGAGACCAGTTAGAGCTGCTAGAGGAACGGTAAAAACGGAGTTACGCAGTAAAGCCCCAAATATGATGCCAATCCCTGAACAAAAGACGGATAGTAAGAGAGTAAGGACCAGATATGTCACAACATCACCTTGGGGCCAAACACCAAACATAACATAGCTTAAGACGAATATAACGGGAGGGGAAATGTAGCTGATTACTACTCCACTCAGCATCTTCCCAAGAAATATAGAATGAGGGGACTGGTTCGATAGGTTAAGTTCATCCCAGGTCTGTAGTTCGAATTCCTGCGTTAATGCCGAACCAGCACTAAAAATAGCCCCAACCATGATTCCATACACAGTAATCGTCCATGCCATATATGCAAGTCGAGGCGGAGTAAAGGATCGAAGATTCTCGACTTCAAAGCTAACAGCAGAGTCTTGATTGAGATATCTATGATAGAATATATCGAGTTTGCGAATCACTGGCATTCGAAGATTTTTTGTAAGATCCTCATGAACGTTGGCTACTCTAATATGAATGAATGTAGACTCGTTATGAGATAAGGCATGTTCAAAGCCAGATGGGATTGTAATAACTAGGAGAATATCACCATTGTCAAAAAGTCGTGATGCACTCTCAGCATCCATCTCAACTGGAACAAGCCTTGGAGGGATGGGGTCATACTCTTCAAGAATCTCAATGAGTCCATTTGTATAAACATCAGGATTCTGCTCCTCAACAACAAGCGCTACTTCAAGGCCTGAGCCATAATAGACTCCCCCCATCAATAATGTGAAAGCAGTGAAGAACAGAATAGGAAGGAGAATTACGAGTAAGAGCTTTCGAGGGTTCCTCTTCCATACTCTCATCTCTTTGATGAAACTGACCATTAAGACTCTTAATGACAGTTTCATGACCGCTCGACCTCCCTTCTCATCAGTCGAGTTACAATTATTGTTAGCACTAACCAAGTTCCCATTAGATACAAAACGCTGGGCCAGAGACCGAGTAGAGTTTCAGAGAAAAAGACACGAGCCCAGAGTCCAATTGAGTGGGTGGTCGGCACGAGCAGCAGCATAATTCTTATTGAATACGGTGTAAGCCCAATTGGAGCAAGTCCACCACCAGCGAGAAAACCAACAACCGTCAATAGAACTGATGCAAGCAGAGACTGCTCTCTATTTCTCACTTTCATTCCGATTAATTCACCAAGAGGGGCCAGAGCAAGAAGCGTAAGCAAGAGAATAACGAATAACACGAGTAGGTTCCCTGTAGGGTACACATTCAAGCTAAGAGTGATGACTGGTACTGTGATTAACATTGCCAAGAAGGATCGAGGTATAGCCGCTATAGTTCGCCCAATGACTATAGCGATTCTTGATGCAGGGGAGTTTAGCAAATCATGAATTGCGCCAGTTTCAAACTCTGTAGCTGTTAGCATGGCTTGACTTGCTAGTGCACATGACATGAAGGACAAGAGTATTCCAGCAGCACCCATGTACGCAATATTAGAGGGGGTCATAGGTAGAAACAGTGTTTCATCAAGTGCTACTCTTGCACCTGACTGGTCGAACTCAGGAGGGATTGCACCTTGGTTATACAGAAGCACAGCAGCCTCAATTCGATGAACATAGTTTTTGACAACATCATCATTTGCATTATTGATGAATAATATCACCATACCCATCTGCCCGGAGCTTATGTTTGCCCCAAAGCCTTCAGGGATCAGTATATAGCCAATCAACTGTGTAGATTGATAGAGAGCTGAAGCTGTTTCTAAGTCATATCTCTCAATTTTGAACCAAGTGTGATTGGTTGTTGAAACCATATTCTCAATTATACCAGCCATGTCGTTTGCCTGAGGGGATTCATCTTGAATAACGAGACCGCAAGCGAAGGACTCCCCACCACCAACGGAAGACCACATGATTGAATATACAAGAATAAATACAAAGGGAATAATGAGGCTCGGCGCGAGAAACCTGGGATCTCGTTTGGCTTGTTTCAAGTCTTTCTTCACGATTGCTGCTATCTCTCGCAACATATCAATCCCTCAACGTCGAGCCAGTGATTGCCAAAAATACGTCACCAAGGGAAGGCTCTCGCATGGATGCCTGTTTCACAATAAGACCACTGTCAGATAGGCGACTAATTACAAGAGGCAAATCGGTGTGTCCTTCAAGACTCCGAATCCAAGCTGTGCGTGGACCCCCATTCAATGGATCAGACACTTTTTCAACATCGAGATTTACTTTTTCAGCTAGCCATTCAGATCCCTGATCAGCTCCAAGTCCTTCAATCAAAACCTCAATCAAGTAGTTCCCAACATACTGACGCTTAAGGTCGCTCGGGGTGCCAGTCGCAACTAGTCGTCCATTGTCAATCACAATTACCCGGTCAGCTAGAGCTTCTGCTTCATCCATATAGTTTGTACAGAAAAGAACAGTGCGCCCTTCATCCTTCATCTTGCGAACTTGGTTCCAAATCAAGTTACGACTTTGAACATCAACTCCTAAAGACATCTCATCCAAGATTAGAAGCTCTGAGTCATGAAGTATCGATCGAACTAAGGCAAGGCGACGCTTCATTCCGCCAGAGTAAGTCTTCACGAGGTCATCTTTTCGATGCGTGAGCCCAGCTAATTCGAGCATTTTGGTTGTCCGATCGACCACTTGCTCTTTTGGAACTCCATATAATTCTGCATGGTATTCAAGCGACTCGTAGGCAGTAAGATCATTATAGAGGGCAGTTTCTTGGGGCATGAATCCAATGAGCTTTCGTATTGTATCGAGATTGTCTGATACCTCATGCCCAGATACTTTCACACTACCGGATGTCGGTTTTAAAATTCCAGTAATTAATTTTACAGCAGTTGATTTGCCAGCCCCATTTGGACCTAAGAGACCAATAATATCGCCCTTTTCAACTGAGAAAGACAGATTATCAAGAGCCTTGTGACCACCCTTGTAGATATGAGTGAGGTTGGACACTTCAACTATCGACGTCAGTTGAATCACCTATGATATTATGATAAATATGGAACATAGGTTTGGTGTCACGAACGGGGTAACAAAGCATAGTTCTAAATGAAAAGGCGGACATAGGAGATATCATGCCACTCGAATTTCTTATCCGTTCTGAGGTGCGGGAAATCCTTTCTGAACTAATGTGGGGCGATCGATTTGAAAAAGACCTTGAAGCCAAGGTCTCTTCAGAACAAGAGTTCAACGAAATTAGAACCATACTTCTCGAGTTGGATATTGTTTATCAATTCCGGGGAGAGAACAATGCGCCATATCTCTCCTTAACCGACAAAGGTGTTGCAATAGCAAATAGATTGTATGAGATTGAGCGAGTTCTTGAAGGCGAGGACATCGATGCGGACTAGTTTAAGCCTGTCACTCCTAAAGTGACAATAAACTCAAAATAAAACGTAGCATAAACAACTTGGGTTTGATATGGCTCAAGACACTATTGTTAGAAATCTCACTAGTCTAGGTTTGACAAAGAACGAAGCAAAAGCATACCACTCTCTTGTTAGACTTGGGAGATCCCCCGCCAGGGTAATTGCTGAAGACTCCGGAATACCCAGAAGCAAAGTGTATGAAACCCTTGAGCTTCTTGAAAAACGAGGGATAATCAAGAAGATTGCCGGAAGTGACCCTACACTCTTTGACCCTGCACCAGTGGATGCCGCTTTGGATCACCTTGAGGAGAAAATCAAGAGTTCATCAACAAGTGCAAGAAAGTTACTGAAAGGGCTTCAGTCGTTAAGAGGCACTGAAGCAAAGGAATTCGCTTGGGCAGTCCAAGGTATGGAACAGGTCATTATGGGTTTGCGAACAGCAATCGAAAAGGCTCAAGAGTATATACACATCGCTTCAGTATCACCTACTATACTAAAGCATCTCAGAGGAGCTTTTAGTTCAGCAAAAAGTCGAGATGTTAGAATTGAGCTAATCACAACCACACCAGGCTCCAAGGAGATTCCTGGGCTCGAACACTATCTTACCGTGAATATTGCCATGCCTAGTAAAGACATACTAATGGAGAGTTTCAAAGAGGTCTTTCAAGCACCTCAATTATCTGAAGAGGAGTGGGAGCCCACACGAATGCTGATTATGAACATCGATGGACGAGAGAGTATAGGAGTCTTTCTGCCCGGAGATGACTCCACACAACCATGGGCGTTGCACATCCGAAGTCGACTTGTGGTGTTAATTCAATGGCAAGTCGTGAAGACGGTCATTTCAAGCGTAGAGGCAATAATCCAGAAAGAAATGTTCTAGGTCAACATATCCTATGACTTTAATATTTCAATTCGATTGATATTTTAGTCGACAACAAGCTTTAGTGATAGGAGAAGCATTAATGTGAATGAACCTCATCTCGCAACCCTACGATGTCCAAAATGTGGAAAGAAATTAAGTCTAGTAAGTAGTTTTTCCTCATCTGGAGAGATAGAAACTGGAGAGATTGTGTGTGAGAAAGGGCACATGTGGCCTATTATAGAGGGCATTCCATCTCTCGTGCATCCTAGCATAACTGATCACGACGCAAAGTGGATTGCAGAATACGACGAGATGGCAGAGAATTATGATGAACTTGTAAAACAATATGATGAGTGGCTTGGCATCGACATGATGAAGGAACGCGGGAACATCTCGCAATTCATACCCATTGAAGGCCCAGTAAGAATCATAGATGTAAGTATTGGGACAGGATCTAACTTCATTGCTTTATATAATCAATTTAGAAATGAGATGGGTAGGTTCAACCTTCACGGGATGGATCTTTCGACCGGGATGTTGAAAGCTTCCAAAACTAAGTTTTTTGAGAACAAACTATCGGTCAGTCTTACACATGGAAGTGTGTATAATCTTCCGTATCAGACATCTTTCTTCGACATCGTTATCCACTCAGGAGGAATCAACACATTTTCAGACATCCCAAAATCGCTGAATGAGATGTTGAGGATTTCTAAGTCAGGAGGGCTCGTCATTGTGATTGATGAAGGATTATCTCCAAAGAAAAGACTGAGCGAAGAGGGAAAGGCAATCATGAAAGCTAATACTCTCTTTGCAGCCAAACCCCCCCTTCAACATATCCCAGACCAAGCAAAAGATGTAGAAGTCACATATGTGATGAATGAAACATTCTATCAGGTTGTCTTCAGGAAATAGCAGCTAGTCGTTAAAATGAAAACATGACTTAAAACAAGCAATGAGCATTATTAACCTGAACCAATCATAAGGTTATCTGCTATTTTGCCTCTGAATATACGGGAATTGACAATAGATACAAGGTTTGGAAAATGAAGATTGAAAGAATTAAATTTGAAATATAGCTAGGAGAGAAAAAAGTGCTCAGGTGGCTTCCCACAAGAGCACATCTTCAACTGTTATATTGCGTTTCTTTGAAGCCCTTGTTGAATGGCTTTCCTCAGCGAGATTAGAGCCGTTTGTTGCATTGGAATTTGACATGGTAATCTACCTGTACGTGTATGCATGTGTGATGGCGTAAGTAGAGATCTGTTGTTTCCGCTCACATTTTCGTTTGATTGTCTTATCTAGTTCCATGATACTTTACCTCCTAAATGCGTATGCGTACCCGATTGCGTCAGTTGTGTAAACCTTCGCAATCTTGTTGTTCAATTTCTCAGAATTGTTCCAGACAAGATCCATGCGATACATTGTTTTTCACAAGACTATACAAACCATAATTGTATATAAGGTTTGCTACACCAACTATTATATATTTATACGTTGATTAATTACACTATTTTTTTATATATAGATTAAAAAAGTAGTATTTACAAACTTACTGTTCTTGAATAGTTTACCATCACCAGCAAATTTAAATAATTAGTTTGTCCTAGAGAATATGAATTTAAAGCGCTTTGTAGCGCTTCTGGCGGGTTTTGGTTGGTGAAATCCGTAAAAAGAACACGAGCGATTCCAAGACAATTCGGTCGCTTGATGAATCGGCGGGTCAAAAATTGCACTGGTGAACACAAATATGGGCGACGACTATACAACAACGGAAATCTCAGATAGCCTCGAAGGAATTGTCTTAACGAAAGAGGGGAAAGAGTCCCAGAAAGAAATTGTTTTTGTGACGAACGAGGAAGTGGCTGATGTTCTTGATGAACCGGTCCGTTATAATATTCTTCAGACCCTGAGGAAAGGTGTTGAAGATACTCTAACTACTAAAACTGTGGACAAGGAAACTGGTGATACAATAATTCGACAAAAGATTGTCCGACGTGATGTATTATCAGTTGTAGAGATTGTGAAGCAGTCACCTGAATGTTGTATTCAGGGTGAAGAGATAACCAAAAATCAGGTCTATCATCATTTGCCAAAGTTAATTGAGTATGGATATGTCATCAAGTATGGCGTAGTCACTAAAGGTAAGCGCAGCACAGATTACTATCGTAGAACAGCAAGGGGATTCATGTTGACCACTGGTGCGTGGGGGACTGAGGAAAAACGAATTCGAGAGAAGCTCGAAGGCTTCACTGACAAAATGCTTGAAACCTTCAATCTAAAGATACCAAAACAACAACGAGAAGAATTGATAGAGCTGAGTGTTAAAAGAGCAAAAATGCAGCATGCCTGGAGAACAAAGATTGCCAATATGGTTAATCTCGACATTGCTACAAAAGAAACTCTTTCAATGTATGAGATGTTACTCGATTACTATTCTGTAGGTTCAAAGGAGTACATGGACATCATCAATCGAATCAGGGAAATTCTCTTTCCTAATGATTAGAATCGACAATAGCAAAAAACCATTGATATGTTATATGCGGCTTTTTAATTTTATAGCTGTTTTTCTGACATCAATTGCTGTGAGTTCGGGAACAGATGAAGGAGCTGTAAACGCAATTGCCCAACTGTTATTTTCGATTCTCACAAGAATGATGTGACCCTTTTTTTCTTCAGCAGTAGCTATGTATGAGTCTTTTG
>JAEORI010000058.1 GCA_016840965.1 Candidatus Thorarchaeota archaeon
AAGGCGAACCTTCCGCATCCGTGGAGCTCTTCCTAACAGGATGCATGGAAAAATCAAATTACATGCGCAAGACTTGCCCAGATGGGCAAATAGGGACCTAGAACTCACTTTGGGACCGTGTTTGTTGCGAGTTCCTTGTTTCTTTCGAAACATGACGGGGGAAGTCCATGCAACCCTGTCACGAAGATTCACAAGCTCAAAGGGAATAATACAATATGAGGCTTGCTGGGTTTCCAGAAACCAGATCCGATTCAATTTTCATTGAAATTATCACAGAGTCATCTAATCAATTGAAAATATTACAAAAATAGTTGCTGAGAAACTCCACCATCTTTGCCTATTGCATACTCATTAGGAAACCATCTCTTGAAATGTGACAATGGGTGCTATTATTTATCGAGGGAAGTTATCCCTGAGTAAACGCAGATGATGATGAACCATCTCCATCTGTTTAGGATCGTCAGGGGTTTTCTCAAGATCAGTAACTAGCGTTTGAAGGAAATATTCTGGGAAAAAGAGTCTGACTCGAATATCATTCAATAAGAATAACCATTTGTCATACTCTCCAGAGGCACCTTTACGTCGCTTTTCAGATATTATCCTGAATTTCTTGAGAGTCTGAATTGCAGTCTTCAACTCTTTCGGTGGAATAGCCAAAGTTGCTTCTAGTTCAGAGATATTAACTGGTCTTCTTCTCAGCTCACTAAGAGTATCATAACAATCCGGATCAGCTAAAACCTGTGCAACTGATACCGTATCCTCAGGAGTCTTTTGCCATTCAGTCAGGAACTCTAGGACCTCAGATTTGTATTCAGCAGTCAGCTCAGGGTCCAAAACACTACTAGCTGACTCCATTGCTATGAGAGGAGGTGCTCTAAAGACCTCAAGGTCTTTAATCATAAAGACACAAGTTCTACCAATCTCATCAACCCACTCGGTTTTCACAAGACCTAGTTCCTCAAAAGGAGCAACGACCGAATCCACACTCACACTTGGTAATCCAGTTACCATCTTGAGCCATTCTTCAAGTTCTTCCTTGGAGATACCTCCTTTCCAGAGTTTTGGAAAAACAGCTCGAGAAACCTCATCCGAGAAAAGCCGAGCAAGACGTGATTCATCAGTCATTCCGGCAAGCCGAATGATTCTGCGATAAGTATTATCGAGTTCTGTTTGCAATTCAGCATCTGTCATGGCAACAACTGCATTTGTAAGGGGGGTCACCACTGAGGTGATTGCGGCTTCGTATGTTTTTGGATCCTCTGAAGGTGTGAGTAGAAGCGATACACAATACTGTTCCTCTTCCCGAACAACTCCAGTATAGTATGAAGCGACGCCATATTCTTCACCCCCAATCCTAACACTTAGTGATGAGAATCCAGCAGTTGCATCTCCCATGGCATGTGATGTGAAGATACGCATGATCTCGGTGGTTAGATCTTCCCTATAATAGTCAGCAAAGTCCGCAGGAACTTTTGCCTTTAAGACAGCACCTATCTTTGAGTCCCAATCTATGAGTAGCATCGCGACTGGCATTTTACTTCTCTCCAAGTCCCTAGAGCTAAGTGAGTGTACGGTTGAATTAGGTAACGTTGCAGGGCGCGAGCCTAAAAAACCTTGTCTTATTTGGGCTCGACTATAAGAAATATCGAGCTGTTCAGCGCTTTTTAGATAGGCTGCTTATTATTCAAAGAATCCTCTATTCGCTCATTATTATTGTATCAGTAATGATATCGTAGATTTCGTCCACTACTTGGTCTAGTGGATTCTTAGCATCAATTATCCTGAAATTGCCAGTATCGTTCTTTGCGATATCAAGGTACGCTTGGCGGACTTTAACAAGGCGATCCAGTTTTTCGAACTGGAGGTTAGCTACTCCGGTTCGACCAGTTACACGCTCAAGACCAATCTTGGCAGGGACATCAAGAATGAACACGACGTCTGGTTCGGGAGCTGAGATGTCCTCGCGATTCCTTCGAAGAATTTCTTTCCAGTGTAGATCCATAGCTGTTGATTGGTATGCGCCGGTGGCAAAAAAGTACCTGTCTAACAGGACAACCTTTCCATCTTCCAACGCAGGTCGTATTCGATTGGTAATATGCCACTCACGGTCTCTGATGAACAATTCAAGTTCCTCTGCAGGCGTGAGCTCTCCCCGTGGAGACCTCTCTCTCATTTCTTTTCCCCACGGACTCTCGCTCGTGGGTTCTCTAAGATAGACCACCTCATAACCAACTGACTCTAGTTTCTTTTCTAATTCTTTACATGCCGAGGTTTTTCCCGAACCATCTATTCCCTCCAGAACAAAGAGGAAGCCATTGTATTGCTTTTGAGTCCTTTGCGTCAAGTAGGAGTTCTCCTAATGCACGAACATGATTTCTCAAACTCGAGCTTGTATTAGATGCTTCGGTCAGTCGAAAAAGGGAATCCTTAAATGATAGAGATTGTAGGACAGGTTAACCTATCCTAGGGTGTGGGAATTCTGCAAGCTGGAAGATGCAATCTATCAGTTGTAATGTTACTAATAGTAGCAATCCTTCTTTTCACCCCCTCGACCGTGTCAAGCAGCTCAGAAGCTGCTACTGCAGCTGAGAGTGTCACTCTCACGATAGATTTTGGAAATGGAACATATAGAGAGTACTACAATCTCAATGGCTCAACAGTCTTGGAAGTGACATCTTCGGTACTTGAAATCGAAGTTCAATGGTTTGGTCCTCTTGCGTACATTAAAGGCATAGAGGGTCTTATTGGTGAGGGAGAGTATGGTTGGCAATATTGGGTCAATGGTGAGTTTGCATCAATGGCAGTGAATCTCTATTCTCTTGAAAATGGAGATTTAGTATCTTGGGTATTTTCATCTCCAACTCCAAGGACTCTAAGCGATCCCACATTCATTCCAGGATTGACCATTGTCTTGGTGTCTGGTTTCGGTTTTATCGTAATAGTATACGTTCAAACCCAAAGGAGGATACGATAAAATGGTAGCAAAAAATCTCTCACTTGTTGCTGTCTTTTTCATGATAGTTTTGACATTTACACCAATGGTTTCTGGATATAGTTCAGATGTTATAATTGGCTCTACAATAGAGTGGCGTGTGGAGGTAGCTCCGAATGATGCTTTCAATATGTATTATTCAGAAGGTGGATTTTGGGTTGCTGAGAATGGGAGTTCTATGACATTTAGCATTCAAAGTATTGGGGAAGATATCGTTGGAAGACTAACTATCGGAAACATTTCAGTGATTGCAAATGATACAGAAATAGCCAAAGATCTAACATTAGGCGTATGGGGCACGCCTACTGAATGGTGGCCTGGATTAATTGTTGATGTTGAAGAAGATAGTATTGAAGCTCTTAATGAAACTGCATATGCTTCAGCAGAGCGAATATCAGGCAACTACCTGAATGGAACAATGACCTCAAGCTATGATAACATCTCTGTGGGTAATACTCTCATAGAATGTATTGTATTTGATTACGAACAAGACCCAACTGGTTTTGGTGAGCCACAAATAACCCATTTGGCTTATTCTTTAGCCAGTGGGGTTCTTGTAGAAGCAAGAACCAGCTACTCGTTTGGCGTCCCATATAATCTTGAGATAAGCATCATATCACCAGGACCCCCAACAGGCGATGGCTATTATTACTTGAGCCTGATAATACTCTTAGGATTGCTTCTCGCAGTAGTAGTATTCGTATACATTTTTCTCAGTAGAAGATAAAAACAGAAGGCATGCAGATATGGAAACCCAATGGTCTAGTAGAGCGACGAGAGGCAGTAGATGGATTTCCATTACTGCAATTATGACCGCTTTAGCGTTGGTTGGTAATTATGTATTAGTTGCCATTCCCAATTTAGAATTGGGATCCACGGTCTTGTTTGTAACTGCATATATCTTTGGAGCAGCCATGGCAATCTGGTCAACGCTCATTATGTCGATAGTATTTGGAGTCATCAATCCTTGGGGAGGTTTCATCCCACAGATTTGGGCATCACAAGTTATCGGTTGGTTTTACATTATTACAGTTGGGTCAATAATGGCGAAGGAGGGAGCTGAAGGAAAACGACTAAATCCTTCAAAATGGGAATTGGCAATAACAGGAGCCTTTGTTACATTAATTTTTGATCAGATTACTAACATAGGTTATTCTGTCACATTTGGAGTGCCATTTCTGGTTGCAGTAATCGCAGCAATACCATTTACAATTCTACATGTCATTTCCAATGGAGTGATCTTTTCACAAGTTGTGCCAGTGTTAGACAAAACACTGAGAAAGCAGCTCAAAGACCTTATCTGGAGTCCTGAATCAAAAGGAACGGTCGAGATGTTGGAGAGTGTTTAGAATGACATGGAAGAATGAGTTCATCAGACTCTCTGAACCCGCAGATGGGCGAGTCGCTCCAGCCTTCAAACCGCATCATGCAGCGGTTGGACTTATTATGATTGGGAGGGAGCAGCCTCTTGGCAGGTATGAACTCTGCGAAAAGATGTCAATTGGAGAGGGAAGTGTAAGAACTCTATTGAAGAGGCTCACTGAAGCTGACTATATTGAACCAGAAGGAAAACAAGGACAAAGACTTACTGTAAAAGGTCAAAGATTGTTCAACGAAATTTCTGAGGATATACCTATAGGATTGATGTTAAATGTACGGCGGCTTGTGATGTACGAATATGCCTATGCTAACTTAGTCAGAGAGAAAGCAGCCAAAATATCTGATGGTGTAAGACAGCGGGATGAAGCAATCATTCAGGGAGGATATGGTAAAGCTGGGGCAACGACACTTATCCAAAGAAACATCCGCTTGGTAATGCCGCCAGATGATTTTCACATACTATCTGCTTATGAGGCTGAAACTCTCTTAATTATTGAGAGTCTACGACCTCAGAATAATGATGTTGTTGTTATCGGTTCTGCGGATGACCCGAACTTAGCTCGAGAGGTTTCTATGGCTGCTGTCATGACACTCTTTGAAGAGGTTTAAGAATGCAATCGGATCTATTTGGTAATGTTCCGGAGATTGTCATTGACATTCATGAAACTGGAGGCAAAGGTAAGAATGCTGTAAAGCATCTTATGTCAATGTTAGATAAAGAGCAGATAACATACTCAGTTCAGAAAATCCCAATTGGAGATGTTCTAGGTATCGATGGCATAGCAATTGAGAGGAAGACGGTAAACGATTTGGTGAATACGCTGAAAGGTAGTGCGGCGGGTGTGCCTCGACTTACTAAACAGCTGGATGCTTTGCTCAAATATGATCGACCTTTCGTATTGATTGAGAACTTACTTGCTATCAGAAGAGACCCGTTGAAAGGATGTATTTACATACCATTCAGTACCAAGCAAACGAAGGGAAGATCATATCTCATTACCATGGAGCGTGTCAGCTACATACATCCAAGTTCACTAGATGCCTTGATTGAGAGTATCAGTGAGCGAGGTATACAAGTACTCAAAGGTTTCAATGCACTGCATTCAGCAGGACTCCTCTATGGTATTCTTGTGGGTGATGATGAGAAAAGGAAAGAATCCGGGCAAAGACTTCCTGTTATCAGAACAAGGAAAGGTCTTGATTCGATGAATGATGAGCAAGAATTTTTCATTGCTGGTTTTCCTGGTGTTAATGTCGTACGAGCAAGAAGTCTGCTCGAGCGCTTTGGATCACCAAATGAGGTCATTCTCCAAACCGATGACTGGGGAAAAATATCTGGAATAGGTCCAAAGACCATTGCTTCAGCAAAGAAGATCCTTTTCTCAAAATATGTGGCAAAAGAACCCGAACCAACTGAAGATAATGAAAACTCCTCAGAACCTTGAGATTGCCAGCTCACAAGTTTTAAAAGAAGTAACTATTCTATGACTATAGAATACTTAGATTAGGTGATTCGATAATGGGAGATGTCAGAATAGCAATCGCCGGACTTGGCAACTGTGCATCTGCGTTGATACAAGGCACACATTACTATAGAAATGCGAGGGCTGATGAGGAAGTACCAGGTCTAATGCATGTTGATTTTGGCGGTTACTTTCCAAAGGACCTAAAGTTTGTTGCAGCATTTGAAGTAAATCGAAAGAAAATAGGTCTTGATATAGCTGAAGCAATGTGGGCAGAACCAAACTGCTGTGCGGTTTTTGCGCCTGATGTTCCAAAGACTGGCGTAAAAGTATTGCCAGGGCCCATATCTGATGGTGTTGCACCTCATATGAGAGAGTCTTTCTTCACATATGATGAGAAAGAGATTGAAGCAGTGGATGTTGCAGAAGAACTAAAGAAAACAAAAGCAGACATGCTCGTTTCCTACCTCCCAGTTGGTAGTGCTGAAGGTTCGAGGATTTATGCAAAGGCTGCATTGGAAGCTGGTGTTGGTTATATTAATGCAATCCCGGAGTTTATTGTTTCTGACCCAAAGTCCCCAATTGCCCAAGCTTTTGAAAAAAAGGGGATTCCTTGTGCTGGAGATGACATCAAGAGTCAACTTGGTGCTACAATCCTTCATCGTGTCCTTGCTCAGCTCTTTGACAAAAGAGGCTTGATACTTGAGAATACGTATCAGCTAAACATTGGTGGAAATACGGACTTTGAAAACATGCAAGTAGAGAACAGACTTAGCTCGAAGAGAATTAGCAAGACTGAAGCTGTCACAAGCTGTGTTAGTTATGAATTACCAACGAAAATAGGTCCAAGCGACTATGTGCCATTCCTACAGGACAATAAGGTCTGTTATATCACCATGAGATCGAGAGCATTCGGAGACCTCCCAATTGATCTCGACTTGAAACTTTCAGTGCAAGACTCTCCCAATAGTGGCGGAGTGATTATCGATGTTGCACGTGCTGTAAAAATTGCGCTAGACAGAGGTATAGGAGGAGAACTGTCAAGCATCAGCTCCTATAGTTTCAAACATCCAAGATACCAAATCGATGACTTTGATGCAAGAAAACGCGTCGACGAGTTTATCGAGGGAAAGCGTGAACGCTAGAATAAGTATTGATGAATAGAAATCAGCCTAGGAATCAGCTAGGCTGATTTTCAATCTTCATAGAGTTGTAAAGCTCTTGACTGTCTTTTCATCAAGTTTCTGAAGAACTTCAACCATTAGTTGAACTGCACTGTCAACATCACTCAAATCCAACATACCGTGGTGTGAGTGAATATATCTGGTTGGAATTCCAAGAAATAGTGAAGGTGCGCCCATTCCAGCGAGGTGAATTTGACCTGCATCTGTACCCCCGGATTTGAGAAATGAGGGCTGATGCCGAATGTTCTT
This sequence comes from Candidatus Thorarchaeota archaeon, assembly GCA_016840965.1. The sequence continues at coordinate 7,269 of JAEORI010000058.1, forward strand.
TTCTTCAGCAATTTTCATGACAAACTTACGCAGCTTTGGATTTGGAATCATTGAGCCATCACCTGCGGAGATTGAGACACCTTTACCCATTTTTTGTACCAACCCTTCAGAACCTGGCGAGTCTCCAGAAATATCAACATCTAATGCAAAACCAATATCTGGTTTGATCATTTGTGCAGATGTCTTCGCACCTCTGAGACCTATCTCTTCTTGTACTGTTGAGCAGAAGTATACGGTATTAGGAAGTTTGATGTTGTTTTCAGAAATGCGTCTTAGAGCTTCAATTGTAATGAAGACGCCAATACGATCATCAAATGCCTTCGCTACCGCCAGAGTGACTTCACGAGTTTCTTCTTTTGCGTCTTTATCATCTTCATCTTTCTTCTCTTTCCGTGTCCTTTTCATTGTACGGAAAGATGAAACAGGAACAGCGGGGTCTCCCACACGTATTCCGAGTTTCTTGACCTCTTCTGCAGACGAACAACCAACATCGATGTACATTTTGTCCATTGTGACAACTTTACTACGCATCTCAGCTGAGAGAACATGTGGTGGAGGAGCGCCTATCACACCAACGATTTTTTCGCCCTTGAACGGGTGAATCATAACCTCCTGCGTCAACAGTGTCTGGTCCCACCAACCACCTAGTTGATGAAATTCCAAGTAACCATCCTTCTTGATATTGGTGATTACAAATCCAATTTCATCTACATGCCCGGCTAGCATAATCTTCGGGCCACTATTGCCTTTCTTGAAAATTAATGACCCAAGACCATCATGAAGTACTTCATCTGCAAAGCCTTTGCTGTATGTGTGTACAACTTTTTGTGCTTCTTCCTCATGACCACTGGGGCCAAAAGAATTGCAAAGTTGTTCCAAGAATTTTAAATTGAGATCTAAGTCCGTCATGTTACTCACATCACTTCTCGTAAATTGCACTCAACCCAGAATATCTCCTCTTTAGTGGTTTTGGTTTGAGCAGTTATGCTAATATTGCTATGACATAGACAAAGAACTCTTGGCGAGTATGTTAAATGCTTCTTCAACATTCTGCCCTGATAATGCGCTGGTTTCAAGATATCCTGTAAGATTGTGTTCCCGGGTGAACTCTTCACCCATCTCACGAGTTATAACTCGATCATCAGCCAAGTCAACTTTGTTGGCGAGAAGTATGATAGGAATTCTTTCCCCGAGGGCATCCTCTGTTTCCTTTATCCACTTAGGTAGTTCTAGCCAAGTGCTCTTCCGGGTTGTATCAAAAACAAGTAGGGCACCTTTAGATCCACGATAATAGCTGCCACGAATAAAATCGAACCGTTGTTGTCCTGCCAAATCCCATACGAGAAGCTTCACCACAACACTGCGACCATTCGCTGCTTCTACTGTAACAGTCTTGACTGCAAATTGGGAACCAATTGTCACAATGTATTCTTCAGAGAACTTGTGAGTGAGGAATCTGTTAACTAGGGCGGTTTTTCCACTACCTCCAGCGCCAATCATGACGACTTTACGCATGTAGTCGAATCCGCCACTACTCAATTTTTCACCTCATCCATACAATTGGGTAATGAGTTTGAAAGTTGGAAATCACATAGGATTGCTTCCACTCGCATGTTTCCCTATTCGAACTTAGCCACACTCTATTTAGCCTTTTATGGGCCGAATGTCCAAGAGTGAAAATCGTTTCTATTGTGTCACAAGTGGTTGGCGCGAAGCTCGCAGAATCTGCCATCGACTTATATCCGGTATTATAGATGAATCACCTAACATGAGGTATGCGTTGTGCAGCTTGTCACTGTGAAAATGAGCGACATTTATGTCAATGGACTCGATAAACTGGTTGAGATAGGCATGTATCCATCAAGAAGCGAAGCTATACGAGTGGCAATTAGAGATCTTCTTCGTAGGGAATTGTGGCCAACGAATGGAAGTCCAATCAACATGGAGCAAGAGAAATAATAATGGGGAATTTGTGCCCACAAGACAAATTAAGCAAAATGGTTTGAAAGAGTTGACGTCTGCGCTAGCTGCAGGGAGGACAATTGTTTGAACTTTAGGGTATTCTTCAAGAGTGTCAAATTCGCATATCGTGCAAGAATTCGAGTTCTGGCATTCATCTTAATCTATGCAATACT
>JAEORI010000059.1 GCA_016840965.1 Candidatus Thorarchaeota archaeon
AACAGACCCAAATGGTCGTCCATATTACTGGTATCTTGGAATTGAAAAAGACCCTCAACCGAAATCTGATGCATATGAGGTAATTGTTAATGGAAACATCTCTATCTCTCCAATAATTCTTAGTTGGATAGGAGATGCTGAAATTAAGATGCTGGAAGAGTTCATGAAGATTTAATCTTCTCTAGCGCACGCCATAAAGCATCTGCTTTCGGTCTTTGAAGTGAATATCCATCAGAATCAGTGACTATCAATCTATGATTGGGATCCGCTACAATCTTTCCAACAACACTTGCAGATACTCCTCTTGATTCAATCGTGTTTACAACATCAGTTGCAGATTCTTCATTGCAACATATGATCATGCAACCACTACTAATCAGCTCTAATGGATCAATTTCTAACACGTCACAAATTACTCTTGTAGATTCATCAATTGGAATAGCATCCTTGTAAATTTCGAATCCAACCTTGCTAGCGTCACAGATTTCATGGATTCCTCCTGAAAACCCACCTTCAGTAGGATCATGCATTGCAGTCACATGACCGGTTTCAAATGCGGCAATGCCTTCTGCAACTACGCTAATTTGATTTCTCAATGTTTTCGCTCTTTCAACTACCGACGCTCCAACCTTCAGGGTAAGATATTCTTCACCTTCTGTTGCAAGTATTGATGTACCCTCATATGCAATTGACTTTGTAAGGATGATTGAGTTTCCCGGTTTTGCCCCTGATGATGTAACATAATTCCCTTGATCAGCAAGCCCAATCATGAAACCGACTATTATTGGTCGATCAATACCGTCAGTAATTTCTGAATGTCCTCCAGCAACAGCAATCCCGAGTATTTTTGAAGCTGTATCGATTTGGTCCATTATTGTTTCAAGTTGTTCAATTGTTGTTTCAGTAGGCAACATTATCGATGCAAGAAACCATCGTGGCAGCACACCGAAAGTCGCAATATCATTTGCGTTCACATGAACTGCAAGCCATCCAACATCAGATATTGAACCGGTTATTGGATCTGTCGCAGCAATTATGACCTTATCGCCAATACGAATTACTGACGCATCCTCACCAAGGTTGGGTCCAAGCAAAACATCAGGATCATTCATACCAAGTTTTGCAAAGATAATCCTCTGAAGGATTTCAGGTGGAACCTTTCCAACAAGCATTCTAATACACACCTCATAGGAGGTGCGCACAGATCATGTGCCTGATGCATGAAAAGCAGATTCATAGCAACCCAATATTGGGCTCTCCTCGCTCACTATGACACCAGGCATCAATCTGACCTTGTGCGCATCTTAGAAACCGATTTCGTGTTAATAACATAATCGAGAGTGGCACTGTTATAAATTCTCATCAAGGAAGGTAAGCCTCTACTTGTCGGAGATCTTGTTCGCGTATGCGAGTTCGAGAAAGACTCGCACTGAGAAGTGTTCCGAGAATCGAGGGTGCTGTGAGTAGTTCGCGAGATAGGTAAGCATGACCACCAGCAGCTCTAGCTACAAGGTATGCACCAAATGTCTTTCTAAATTCATCCACCAATAGGATGGTTTCTATGGGATCATGCAGTCCCTCTTTTTTCATTCTTAACATAGCTGCTAGTTCGAGAGCTTCATGATAAGGACGCTTCAGGAAACGTGGCCAGTTAGACTGCTCAGGATTAACATTAACAGCTGCAAGCCGGACTTTTGCCTTCCTAACTAATCGTGCTGTACGAACAAGATCTTGAACAGGTGTATATCGCTCATGGCCAGGACCAGCAGATTGGGCAAGAGGGATATTAGGTGAAAAATCTGAAACTAAAATCAAAAGCGGTTCAATATCGTTGTTTCGCATGCGTTCTCTTCGAATTGTTTCAAGAGACTTCTTGAGAGCTTCAGCTAGAGGTGTAAGTCCTGAGATTTTCAAACGTCCTAAAGCTCTGTAGATTTTGTTCCAATTGGTAGTTGGTGCTTGGATCTCAACAGCACCACTATCCTTGAAAGCTATAATTCCAGTACGATCTTTTGACCCTCTTGTTTCACTCTCTATTTTCTCAATGAATTCTCGAACCTCCTCCATACTACCTTTCATTGAGAGACTTACATCTATTACAAGAATTATTGTTAGTGGCGTGCGTCCGGTGAAAACACTCTCTCGAAGATCTGTCTTCTTAATCTTGATTGAACCATCGGATTTCCGACCAGTACGTGCAATCGCAGCCATTATTGTGGAGGGAATATGGATACTTCCTACTTCTCCAGTTGGAATTCGTGAACGAATAGGTCTACCGTATTTTATGGTGTCAGAAGACTTCAGAGACCCTACTGCTCTTGAGCTAATTCTTTTCTTAATCCATCCACCTGATGAGACCCTAGCTCGAATCATTGCCCTTTTTCGTAACATATCTAAGTCGAATAGTTCTTCGCCCGTGTCAATGTCAGGCATTTTCACGAAGAACCAATCATCGAGACCAAATGGTGCTTCTCTAATTTCAGATTTTGGTCCAGTTACCATGTCTGGAGTCTGAGGTGTATAAGGTCTTGTTGCAAGACCCCATTCATCGCCTGGTTCTGGCCTACCACCGCCAGGTTCCACAGTATCGATGCCTGCAGCAGGTCCACTACTTCTACGAGTCATGACATCGAGCCATTTTCGTACTAGATACCACAGAATAGGAGCGATGACAATATTATCAATAATAAATGCAGGGACTGAGGGAAATTGAAAAATCGGAATTCCAAAGAGCCAGTTTATAGGACTTACAAAGAGCCATGCAATATAGATGAAGAAAACAACCATCATAACTGCAATGATGGTTCCTTTAATTGGATCGCCATGAGGACTCCTCACTCCTTCCGGAGTTTTTTTTTGCCTTCCTGTCTTCCAGAAGTGGCAAATCTAGACCCTCGACCAAATCGCCCTCCACTAATACGGGGACCAGTTTTATCATCATCCTCTTCTGGAACCTCGGTGGGAGATTTTCGATGTTCTGTTTTCTGTGCTACATCTACAGCTTTTGTAATCGCTTGGT
>JAEORI010000060.1 GCA_016840965.1 Candidatus Thorarchaeota archaeon
GCACCGCAACCGATGGCTTTCGCACTGGTTGGCATGGCAGCGCTCTTTGCAGGTTCTGCCAGAGCTCCAATCACATGTATTGTAATGTTGATGGAGATGACAGCAGATTATTCCTTGATACTACCTCTAATGATTTCGGTTTCAACCTCATATTTGGTCGCTTCACTTATTCAACCAGAAAGTATCTACACATTAAAACTAGTGAGAAGGGGCGTGCGCCTTCAAAGGGGTTCGCATGTTGAAGTACTCAAGACAATCAGAGTAGAAGAGATAATGACTACAAAGCCCGGAGTACTGACAGCTGATATGAGAACATCAGATGTCTTTGCAATCATAGACAAAACACATCACACGAAGTTCCCAGTGGTGGACAAAGATAACAATGTGCTTGGAATCCTGATTGCAGAAGATCTATTTCATGAACCAAAAGAGAATGGACAAGAGTATACTGTTGGAGAACTCATGAATCCTGATTTTCTGCACCTGTCACCAGACTGTACCATGGATAGTGCTCTTCAAGCCATGATACGACGTGATGAAGGGCATGCTGTAATTGTTGATCCCAAATCTCCGAAGAGAATGATTGGCTACATAACAAAGGCTGACGTTCTCAAAGCTTATGAATTATCGATTATCAGGTTACAAAAGTCAGGTGTGGATGTCGAGGATATCAGCCCTGCAGACATTATCGATGTGGACTGAAAATCTGTAGAACTCTTTATGTTGAAGTCTTCATAGATTGTGGTATGGTCGATATCAGTACTGAGCTTGCAGGACTGAAGCTCAAGAATCCGGTTATGACAGCAGCAGGCCCAACTTCTAGAAATGGCATGACCCTTTTGAATGCAGCAGCAGGTGGTGCAGGTGGTCTTGTAGCTAAGACCGTGAGTGTCAAGCCTGCAGATGTTCCTCGACCAAATATGGCTGCGCTCAAGGAGGGCCGGGTAGGGTCTCGGCGAGGGATTTTGAATGCTGAGCTCTGGAGTGAACTTTCAGTTGAACAGTGGCTTGAGAGAGAGTATGCTATCGCTCTCAGTTCTGGACTTCCGCTGATTGCAAGTGTGGGGTACACTCCAGAGGAGGTTTCCAAGCTGGGGCCAAAATTAGAGAAGGCTGGAGTGAATGCCATCGAGTTCAGTACTCACTATGTAGGAGGCCATGTGGATATTGCCAAGGCATTGAGAGAAGTGGTTGAGATTCCAATCTTTGCTAAGATCAGTCCAAAGGTGGATGTTGCAGCAGTTGCAAAATCACTCGAGCCTCATGTTGATGGCATTGTTGGAATAAACACCTATGGGCCCTGTTTACGAATAGATATCGAAACTGGAAAACCAATGTTAGGGAGTAGTGATGGATTTGGGTGGATGAGTGGTGCAGCTCTGAAACCTATTGCAGTTAGATGCATCGCAGACATTGCCAGAGTGGTGAAGATTCCTGTAATCGGAGTAGGAGGAGTATCTTCAGGTCAAGACGTGATTGAGTTCTCGATGGTGGGAGCATCAGCAGTAGAGGTATGTACTGCAGCAATCCTCGAGGGCGACACAATATATGGAAAGATAGCAGGTGAGACCGCTGAATGGCTCAAGAGTCATGGATATGATGCTCTCGCAGACATTAGAGGGATGGCTTTACGCCATATGGACGGGAGCGCTATCCTGACGCCGCCCCCATCAGTTGACCTCGAGAAGTGCACATTCTGTGGCCTGTGCCCCAAGTCGTGTGTCTATGGGGCAATCACTGTGGACAAGGAAAAAAACCTCTTTGAGATTGACAAAGACAGATGTCAGGCGTGTGGAATGTGTATCTCTGTATGTCCGTACCATGCCTTGAGTGAGGATTAGACCCAGAGTATCGTGTCAAGGTTTCTCGTCAGAAGCTTTGCTTTGCTCTTTGTCACAACATAGTCGTTCTCTATCCGGACACCCCCAACATCTCGTAGATAGACACCCGGCTCGATAGCCATTACATGCCCTTCCTCAAAGCAAGCCTCGAAATCGTACATACTAGGTTGTTCATGTACCTCCAGTCCGATACCATGGCCAAGACCATGAGTCATTCCTTCCTTTGCTTCAGGATTTAGTCTCATAGAATCAAATCCATGCAGTTTCAGTGTGTTGAAACAGGCGAGATTAACGTCATCGATTTTAGCACCAGCAGTGAGTGTATCGACCACTGCGTCAGCTGCAGCTTGCACGGCATCATACATTTCTATTACTCTCGCAGATGGTGTTCCCTTTACAATAGTACGGGTGACATCAGCCACATAGCGTTCCTGTTTGAGTCGAGGAAAGACGTCAAGTATGATTGGCACCTCAGCTTTAAGTTTATCACTGGACTTACCTAAATAGTGCCAATCAAACGCCTTGCTACCAACAGCGAGAATAGTGTCCTCTGAACATTCTGCAGTCCTGTCCAGTAGAAAGTGTTCGAGAGCAAGCTTCACTTTTCCAACAGTAAGTGGAGAGCCTTCATAGAGCAATGTCTTGTTTGGGCCAACATCTGCATCCCGAATCATCTCTATGACCTTTGAGATTGCACCTACCGTAGCATCTCCAGCCATCTTGATTTTCCGAACTTCCTCAGAAGACTTGGTAGCCCTCGCATCGGGAACTAGGTCACGAACAACTTTGACATCATATCCCAATTTTTGAAGTATGATTAGAACACTCGCAGGAAGATCATCCGGAATCCCAAGTTTCGTTCCAGTGAACTCATCACGGAGCATTGGTCCGATGAGTGCATCTCTGTGTTCAAGGACCTTCTTTTTCTCTTTAAGAAGTTGAATAACTAGTTCACTGAGATCATATGTTCTCGTAACAAAACTCTCCTTCTTGACACGATCCAGTGTGTTGAACGATGCGCCAATGATACCTTGTTCACCCTTGTTTTGGAGATAGAATATTGTGTCACTAGATCGGAACCCTGTGAGCCATAGAAGATTTGATGAGTCGAAGGGACTTTCGAATGCGAATAGTCCATCAATCTCATACTTCTCCATTAGAGCATGAATATCATGAAGCATTGATTTTTCCCCTGCTGTATCAGTCGTGCGAATAACACATGAAAAAGACTTCTATTCATGCTTGGAGATAACGACGCATTCTACTTTCTACCATGACTCGATCAGGCATGTCATAGGGGCCCATTGTTTCGACGTTGAAGGAGGAACATGTAGCCGCAAAAAGCCCTGCTCGACCCACATTCGCTGACCTCATGTATTCAATTAAGAAACCGATTGCGTATGTATCTCCACACCCTGTTGAGTCCACCTGTGCATCAGCGAGAACGAGTGGAATGTCCACCTGCGCATTACGAGTATAGATTGTGGAGCCTCTATGGTCTCTAGTGACTATGACGATTCTTGGACCAAGATCCAAAATATGTGATACAGTGGACAGCTCAGAGTCATTCTCATTAATCATTCTCAGCTCAGAGTCGTGAAGTTTAACAATATCGACCTTTCCAAGGATTCTATCACTATCAGCCCATGTCTTAAGAGATACATCACCATTATTGGATATTGACCTTAGGTAACCCTGTACATCCAGAGAAACCAGAGCATCATCTTCGCATGCGGCATCAAAACATGCCTTGTCAATCTCATTCGGTGAAAGTGGTGAGAAATGAATTATACTCGCCTCAACGTGCACATCTGCGAAGTCTGAAGGTCTGATTTGTGGAGCAAGAGCTTCAACTCGTTGCGTTCGTTCTCCATTTGCATTATACACATTTACAAATCGAGTTGTGTGAGCTCCTTCATAGTGAAGTCCTATTAGATTGAGTCCAGATGCGGTCAAGTCAATCTTATACGAAGCGTCAAAGTCTGAACCGACCTTGGAAACGATACCAGCACCAAATGCACCGATTGCAGGGGCTAGCATCGCATAAGCAGGGGCTCCACCAAGCATTTCCATTTTGGTGTCAGGCGTGATTATCAAGTCCCTACTTAGGTGTCCGACTACAACAATCTCCATTTTTAGTTCGATGGCACATTCTGTGAATGGCTCCTATAACTTCTACGTTCGGAAGAGAACAGAAGGCAACGGTTTTAATCTGTAGTTCCTTCTTCGAATACTAGGTGAAACATTTTGGCTCAGGTCTTGGTGAAGTTCTTTGCTACTGTACGAGAAATCACAGGAGTCAAGAGCGTTGAAATGGAAGCAGAGGACATCAAAGAACTTCTACAGTTGCTAGTAAAGACTTATGGAAGCAAGTTCAAAGACGTAGTTCTCGATGACAAAACTGGGGAACTAAAGCAGTTCTTCTCATGTATGATCAATGGAAAACGTATCGAGTTGCTTGATGGATACGACACTGTATTAAATGACAATGATGCTGTGGCATTGTTTCCACCAGTTGGAGGGGGATAAATGAGTAGTACCCTCACGTCAACCTTCAGAAAACAGACGAGGGGGTCCGTCGATCTTGTTGTGAAAAACGCCAAACTTCTCCTTGAGTCCGGAATTGCTCGGGGAGGGATAGGCGTGACAGATGGAATAATCGTAGTTATTGCCAGTGATGAACACCTTCCAGAAGCAGGTACTGTCATTAATGCTGATGGTAAGATATTGATGCCTGGACTAATTGATGCGCACGCACACATTCATGACCCTAAGATGTTAGAGCATGAAACATTCACAACTGGTTCAAAGGCTGCGGTCGCTGGAGGCGTTACTACATTTGTTGACATGCCGCTCACGAATCAAGTTGACACAGTTAATGCAGTAGAAGAGAAGGTTATACAAGGAGAGGAGATGAGTGTTGCAGATTTCACGTTTTATGCTGGAATGATGAACTCAGAAAACCATGTAGCTATCCCTCTTCTGGCCGAAAAAGGGATTGCTGCTTTCAAGGCATTCACCTGTGAGCCATACCAGACGACCACAGGAGTCATTGTGAAGTGTTTGAGTGCGGTATCTGAAACAGGAGGCCATCTCACAATTCATGCAGAGGATCAAGGTATACTAGACGAGTTTCGTTCCGAAATGGAGGATGACTGGGACGCCCCCATCAGTCATTCTCTAGCAAGACCAAACATTGCTGAGCAGTTGGCGATACGGCAGAGTATAGATATTGCAGAGCAGACTGGGGGACATCTCCACATCGCACATGTCACGACCAGGGAAGGTGTACAAGAGGTTGAGAGGGGAAAAGTTCGAGGAGTCATGGTGACCACTGAGGTTTGCCCTCATCACCTTGTGTTCTATCGAGATGACATGAATCGCCTTGGCACAAAGAGCAAGATGAACCCACCACTCAGAACCAAAGAGGACAGAGCTGCAGCCTGGTCCGCATTGCTTCGCGGAGGCATTGATATGGTCGTGAGTGACCATGCCCCATGCCCAATTGAGATGAAAGAAGCAGGTTCTGAAGATATCAGGGAAGCATGGTCAGGCGTCGATGGTATTCAGATGATTCTAAGAGTCCTTCTGTCAGAAGGCATTAATAAATCACGATTGACTTATTCAAGGCTCCTACGGGTATGCTCACGTAATCCTGCACGAATTTTCGGGCTATACCCTAGGAAAGGAGTGCTCCGTATTGGAGCAGATGCAGACTTTGTGATACTTGACCAGACAAAGGAAGAGAAGATCACTGCTGAGATGATGGAGTCGAAGTGTGGATGGACACTCTACGAGGGAATGACCATGAAGGGAGTTCCAGTAATGACCTTTATCAGGGGCACGCAGGTCTACAACGAAGGTATTGTGATTGCTAAACCAGGTCATGGAAAGTTCCAAGCAATGGGAAGTGGAGAAAGACCTATCGGAGATTAACCCTTGACAGAACTAAAATTTGTGTTTGGAGACCCACGGGTATGCTCAGGATGCATGACATGTTCGAATGTCTGTAGTATGTACTACTTCAAGGTGATTAGTCCGGCGCGCGCACGGAATAGAGTCGTTAGGGTTGAACCAGCTCTCGATTTTCCACTCTTTTGTAGGAATTGTGATGATGCACCATGTATAGCAGCTTGTCCTGAGCAAGCACTGATGCGGACATCCAAGGGTGTTGTCATTGTCAATAACAAAAAGTGTGTAGGACATGGAGAATGCGTTAAAGCATGCCCATACTATGCTATTCGCATCCATCCTGATACTGGTAAAGCCTTCAAGTGTATCCAGTGCGGACAGTGTGTGGATCGTTGCCCTGCAGATGCGATATGGATGACTACTGAGAGTGAACTTGCTAAGCGTGATAAAGATGGTAGCATGAGAGAGTTGTATGAAAAGTATAGCAAAGAGATCTACAACAAGGAGGACATGCTATGATACCGGGAGTTGGTGGCCAAATCCTGTGGATAAACCTGACAAAGGGGTCTATTGAGAAACGACCATTGGATGAGAAGAATCTCAAAGACTATCTTCTTGGTGCGGGGTATCTGTCTAGAGTCCTCTTTGATACCATTCCAGTAGGGATTGATCCACTTAGCGATAAGAATGTATTAGGCATGGCGACAGGGCTTCTCACAGGATCCATGTTCCCACAGGCCTCAAGACATGTCGTTGCA
>JAEORI010000061.1 GCA_016840965.1 Candidatus Thorarchaeota archaeon
GGAGCCGATAAGGGATTTGCAGCGTTCAGGTAGAATGGATGATGAGCAGGAGATTCTAGATATTCGTCCTGTATCAAGGGATGATTTCCTACATGCGATAGAAAATATCCGTCCTGCAACTCCCCCAGAGGATGTCAAGCGATACATTGACTGGGCGGAGGGTTCCTAAAGATTGGGCGTTCGGGAGAGAAAGAGAGAGAAGGCAGAAACAAAGGAATCAGCAGAAACTGTAGAACAGGAACAAGTGAAACCAACATCCAGCATTGAAAATTCTAAAATTGCTGAGGCGAAGCATAAACCTGAAGTTGTTTTAGAAGCCAGGGAGTCAATTGGGGTTGAAGAATCTGATGTCCATGAGGAATCTCTAGAAGAATCAATCTCAGAAGTTGTGATAACTGAGCCAGAGTTCGTAAAGCCAAGTTGGGGAGATATTGAGGACACTGAATGGATGTACGGGATACCTACAAGAGAAGATGACAGAGAACTCTGGGCAGGAGAATGGGCAGATTATGTGTTAGAATGGACTGAGAGAAGAAAGGTGCATATACTCTCAGTTGCCACTTTCATTAGTGAACCACCATTCAAAGACTTGAGAAACAAGGTTGATTCATTCAAAGCGATTGCTGAGGTCCTAATCGAGAAAGAAGTTGCTGAGTGGATAGACAAGAAAAAACGTCAACTCAGAGTCTATTGGCGGCCTCTTGAAGATTGGGCGGATATCCTCTATCAATGGGCACTCAAAACAGGAAAGCTCAGGCTTGATGTGAAGTCAATAGTCATTCAGGACGCTGAAGAAGACTTTGCCAATTTACCTGAAAGGGATATACACATTGTACTGGCACTAATGGTGAAGAAAGGGCTAGCTGATTGGATTGATGAGAAGAAAGGTGCAATTATAATCTCCACATAGAATTAGAACGCGCTAGTGTTTCTTGGATCAGAGTTATCACGAGCCCTAAGTCCAGGGAAGTAATATCGACCTCCTGTTGAAAAACGGATATCTGCTACAGCCATGCCTGCATCAACTAAACTAGTTAGTACTTGACGAGCGTGGTCCTCAGACCATTTGAGTTGTAAAATGACTTCCTCTAAAGAAACATATCCTTTGGCTGCTGCGAGGTTTATTACATCTGCTTGGTCTCTGCGCAGTTCGAGTGGACGAAGTTCAACGACCTTAACACCACCCCTGAGCGTACGTATACCAGGAATGAGACCATTATTAGCCACGCGGTTTACAGATTCAATGACATCATTGTAGGTCACAGATTCAAGCTCCGGAAGACGTCTTACAACCTCAACAATCAATTCAGCGAGTCCCATGAGCCCCTTTGACGAATGTTCCGTTGCTACATCAAGTATAGCGAGACCGATATAGTCATAGAATTGGTCCAATGTCATACCTTGGAGTGATTGTCTAGGAGCATGATTAGTAAGACGTAGCATATTTGCGGCTTCAGGAAACACTTCGATAATTCGTTCAGTTGATACAAAAGTACCGATATCAAGACCCATACGTCGCATGTTCTCGATTTGCGAACGAACATCATGCAAGAGAGCTGCAGACTCCCTTTGATACGATCGGATGTCCACTGCACCAAGATCATAGAGCTTCTTCAATTGATCAAGTGTAGCAATCGAAGCATAGAGTTCCGAATGAAGTCTCTCGTGCATTGGATACATTCCCTTTGTATTCTAATCCGCACTAAGTCGGTAATTGTTTTAGAACGATTCGTGCTTTAAGAGAGAGTATTATCTAGGGTGTCAAACGATCACGATCACGAGGTAGGAGAGTTACTTCTCTGATGTTATCAATACCAAGAAGTTGCATGGTCATCCGTTCAACGCCAAGCCCCAAACCACCATGGGGAGGAGCACCATATTTGAAGGGATCAAGGTAGAATGTAAAATTATCAGGGTTGAAGCCTTTTGCTTTAAATCTCTCGATAAGCAAATCATACAAATGGATACGTTGACTACCAGTTGTTATCTCCATCCCCTTGTAGGTTAGGTCAAAGCTTTCTGTCATACCTTCATAAGTCATGCTTGGCATCGTGTATGCGGGTCGGAGCTCCAATGGATAATGGGTTATGAACACCATATCAGTGCCATACTTTTCTGGAAATACTTCTCCTAGAATACGTTCACACTCAGGGTCTAAATCATCAGTTAATGATAGATTTTTGCCAGCTTCATTCACAATGTCAATAGCCTCTCCATATTTTATTCTCTTGAATGGTACTTTTGGAACAACTAGGTCAACACCGAGGAGTTCTAATTCAGCAGCGGCATTCTTCTTGGTCATCTTAAATGAATGATGAAGCATGTTTTCCTCCATCTTCATCACATCCTCAACACTCCTAATCCATGCCATCTCATAGTCGAATGAGGTATATTCATTAACATGACGACGAGTGTTGTGCTTCTCAGCCCTAAATACTGGTGCAATCTCATATACGCGTCCAAAACCAGCTAGGAGCATCATTTGTTTATAGAACTGTGGGCTCTGGGCGAGGTATGCCTTCCTCTCAAAGTACTTGACTTCGAATAGGTTGGCTCCACCTTCTGTTGCTTCAGCGACAAGTTTAGGTGTATGTATCTCGACAAAGTCATTGTTTTCCAAGAATGCTCTTGCATAACGAACAAGATTGTGCTGAACCTTAAAGATGGCATTTATCGATGGTTTTCTGAGGTCGAGAACTCGATTGTTGAGCCGTGTGTCAAGATCAATGTCAGTTTTTCCTTCAACAACATCTATGGGAAGTCGTTCGGCAGTATTCAAAATTCGTATCTTCAATGGAATCACTTCAGCACCTGAAGCAACCTGAGTGGTAGCAACAACTTTGCCAGTGACTGAAACAGCAGTTTCAGGTTTGAGGTTTCCAGAGGTTATGAAGACATTCTTTGGCACTTTCTTTTCAGGAATTGTGACCTGGACAGTCCCACGTTCATCTCTAAGAATGAGGAACTTGATTTTGCCCTTGTCTCGTAGTATGTGAGTCCAACCCATTAAGACGACTTCAGCCCCTGCTAATTCAGCTGTTATTTGATTACTGAAGTGCGTTCGAATTTCCTCACCAATTTGTTCTGTGCCTGCGGCTTTATAGAAATCCATTCTTCATACCTCAGTCTAAGCTCAATCTGCTGAAACGCGAGTACATTATGAGGCTTTTGGAACTACACCGAGTAAGAGTTGAAGATGGACTGGGAAATTTCCCAGATACCACCTTCTAGATCATTGTTCACGTTACATGGGCGCTCGAACCAGCTCGTAGACCCGCTCCCTCGCGTCGTTCTCGTGTTCTTCTTCCCGAATTAGACCTAGAGCCTTTAATCTACTAAGACCATAGTTCACAGTTCTGGGAGGAAGGTATGTGTTGCTAATTAGGTCTTGCCGGGACATTCGTCGCCGGTTCTTAAGCAGCACATATAGAAACTTCGCAGAAGGAGGTAGAGACAAGAATGAGCGTCTGGCAAACATGATCCCACCTTAGAATTGTAACCATGTGTTCAATACCTCCGTATGATTTTGGTTTTCAGAAACATTTCAGCAAATAAGAGTTGGCATTTCGGTTATTATTGATTAATTCAGTGTGTAGGTAGATGCTGTTCAGTCGCGGGCATACTTGGTCGCTCATTGACCTGCCAAAAGTCTACTATCTTATTCAATAGTTCTGTGATTCCTTGACCTGTTATTGTAGAGGTTTCGATAAAGAAGAGTGGATGAGATTGACCATTCTCACCAAGGGATTTTGCTATTTCATCGCAATATCGACGAGCTTCCTCTGTTGAAACTGGAATATCGATTTCATCATCTTCATCATCATAGACTGGGTGATCACGTAAATCTGTCTTGTTCCCCACAATTATTATCGGGGGAGGAATCAGAAAGGCATTGGAAAGTTCGCGCACCCAGAAATCAAGACTATCGAAGCTCCATCTATCAGCTACTGAATACACAAGTACTGCAATCCCGGACCCTGTGTAGAAGTCTGTCTTGGGTATTTTTGCCTCCATACTCTTCGGGAATGTCCAAGCATCAACTCGAACATTTGCCCCGTTATGTTCAATGATGTTACTAAAGGTGAATGGCTTGGTCGGTGACAAGTCAAGAGAAGTGTAGTCAGCTCCAAGCTTAAGATTACATTCAAAGATTATACTATTGACTCCAACTCCTTCCTCTCCAAGGAACAAGACTTTGAGATCCAATAAGTCTGAGATTTGTTCAGGAGAAGATTTCGCTTCTTGAGAGACCTCTTCCAGTGATGCTACAATTTCAGGGTCATCCCAAAGGAATTTCACAGGCTTGGCATCATCGGAAGATTGTGTCCGGGGTGTAGGAGTGCTCTCGGGAATGTTCTCTGCATGGAAAGAGTACACTAGGCCTTTGACTTCCTCACTGAGTGGAACATCCCAGATGCTCATTGTTTGCGGGGCGGGAGTGTCTGTCTTTAGATCTTCAAGCTGATCTTCAAGCTGGTCTTCAAGCTCAGGGGTGGCGACTATTACATTGCTTTTGACATCATCAGAGATTTTGCTTTTGCCAGTCGGAGAGAGGAATTCATCTTTCAAACTATCAAGAGTATTCAAAGCACGTGAAAGTTCGAGCAAATCTTCCTTTGTTAACTCATCCTCTCCAGGAATCACATCAACTTCAGGAAGTCCGACTCTTTTCAAAATGAACTTCAGAATCGGGTGAGGAACATTGAAACCACGTAGGTATGAAAATCTTTGCACCTCATCCATAATGTCTGTGAAGGATCTGCCAGCAAACGTAAGCCTTCGAGTAACAGCGGGGTCCTTAATGTAAATACGATTGACCTTGAGACTTATGTCGATATTGGTCCCTGGGATTTGCATCTTTACGACAACCACGCCTTCCTCTTTATAATCAATTATATGATGTATGAATAATTACTATTTTTATATATTAAAGGTTTTCTAATGTCATTAAATACGTGAAATTTGTGTCAAAATATGCCTAAGAGAAGCTGATAATATGAATTTGTATGATAATCAGCAAAACCGAATCATCTGAAATGAACCGCCATATATTGAAATGTAAGGGATTCACTCAATAAACTAAAACTCTCGAATTAAACAAGTGTGTTGAAATTGATAGAACTCAATGTCACGCAATCAGATGGAACTAACAAGACAGTTCCTATTGAGATGGATGCAAAGATTGTGGATCTTTCGAATAATTCCATCATAGCAGTAGACCTCACCGAACTCGACAACCTAGAGGGAC
>JAEORI010000062.1 GCA_016840965.1 Candidatus Thorarchaeota archaeon
CAAGTACCAAGATACTTGTTAATAGGATAAGAGGCGTGATTTGTTTCAATGTTGACTTCATCGTGTCTTTTCCTCTCATGTCATTTCTGTATGTCAAAAATACTGTGAGTATAGTATAATAGCAGTTTTCTGTGAACGGTTTAACGATGGATGGGAAAAGATGTTATGAACGACTTATTCTTCATTTAGTGCCTTATAATTGTCTATAAACGTTCTAAAGTCGTTATTATACTATTTTTTGACGTCGTGTTCGAGTACTACTATCTTTGTGCGACCGCTCTCTTTTCGGCTAATCAGAGATTTTCGTTCCAAAGTGGAAAGGGTTACGCTTAATGTAGATTTGCTCAGACCTGTAGCTCTGCGCAGTTCATCTTGAGCCATCTGTCCACCATTCTCCTCGAGCCGATTAATTATCCGGCGTTCTGTGTTGTTGAGTGTCACCACTAAGACCTTGTCAGGTGATGTGTCTTGAGCAGTCGATGTCATCATGATACCTTCGAGGTGTGAAACTCTTCTCTGTAAACGGATGACAACAAGTACTGCAACGTTCAATATTAAGACCAAGGAGATTACGAGTGCTATTGTGGTTGCGAGAAAAACTATCTCTTTTGCAACAGGTATTGCGGATATCCATGTCCAGAGAGCAATAGAAAGAGTCACTACAGATATGACAACGAGAATGATGTCGATTCTCTTGCTCTTCTCGCCAGCATGGCTCATCACAACACCTACCTCTGTTGAATCCTTCAGAACTTATGAATGCGTCTAAGGTTGGTCGCTTGTGCAATAAATTATCTATCACAAAAGGTAAATTAGATCTCCAAACAGTAAACCTGTTGATTTCAATGTCAAGACCAGCTACGGGGCAACTCTCAAGGACAGAGCTTGAGGAACTAAGAAGACTCATGGCGGTACAGCAAGCCCTTGATGAATGGAAGAAGAAAGGATTTGATGTAGACTTACCTATTTGCCCAATTTGTAAAAGTCCGCGTCTGGTTAACTTGACGTCAGCTCATGACCTTGGTATTTTTCCAGGTTCCTTTCAACCAGCATTATATTGTATTGATTGTGGGTGGTATGGCCGGATTGCGCCCGTGATGTCGAACCGTCCTGAGAAAGATGCCGTACTAGAAGACCTTCAGGGAGCGTTCACACCATTAATAGACCCAAATGAGGACCCATTTTTTGATGAAATAGATGAAGCCCTCGAAGATGATTTCTGATTTACTCTTTAGGAACACGATGTAACTCGAACATCAGAGGGTTGAAGCCATCAGGACAAGCATGTGTAGCAACACACTGATCCTCTAGCCATGGGAATCTGGCGTTGTACATCATAGCGTAGACCTTTGGTATCATGGAATACAATGCACTAATGCAGATTCTTCCTCTAATCTCGTCAGAAGTAAACAGCACTTCGTCTCCAACTTTGTGATCAGCACCACATGTTCCGTCTTGGCAGACAACTCTGCAGAGGATATTCCACGATTCATCTCGAATGCAATCTGATTCTTTCATGGATTCTTCTTTGGAATATTGTCTGATAAGATATGTGAAAGTTAATCATCAGGCAAGAACTCGTCAACCGATTCTTGAGAGGATGGCTCGTTGAGTGAGTCTTGCTCACTGTTACGAATGGTCTGAGGGGGCGAAGTTTCAATCTCGTACAACCCGTCACCCGCACATAGATCTGGTGGGTATTCTCCTGCTCTGCGAAGGCCTTCGCTTGCGGCGATTGGACCAAACACTTGAAGTATCATTGTAGTCAAGGCAATGACATTTAGAATCAGAATTCCATAGAGGATTGCTTGCTCATTACCAATGGAAAAGAAGTTACGTTCTACGACTAGAGAGAGCCCAACTGCTACTCCAGCCTGTGACATCAGACAAAGCCCAAGGTATCTAGTTGTGAGTGGAGCGGTTCTAGTAATCTGAGCTCCGGTTCTAGCTCCAAAGTACTTTGCGAAAGTGCGTCCACCGACATAGGCTGCGGCGCGAAGAACAACAGATACATTTGCGATGACACCGAGATCAATCGAGGCACCAACGATCACGAAGAATATCATGACTATTGGAGACATCACGACTTTCAATGTATGACTGACTGGGTCTTTTTCAGATGTCACATAGTTACCAACAATGAACCCAAACACCATACAAGAGAGTATCACACTTAGATGCAACCATGACATCAATCCCACTAGTAGAACAATCATCCCGAGTTCAAATTCCAGAATCTCTCGACGGTTGTCTTCTCGATTCACAAAGTAAACCATCACAAATCCAAGGATTGCACCGATTGCTGATGAAGCGGCTATATCATAGACCAATGTTACAGCTGCACTCAATAGAGTAACTGTGCCAGGAGCAGCATAGAATAAAACTGCGATGGCAATTGCTCCATTAGCTAGAAGGATTGCTATGACATCATCCAGTGCCAGAAGGAACATCAGAGTGTCGGTAAGATTACCCTTGCATTTCCGTTCCCAAATTACCATTACTGTAGATGCAGGATCAGTGGCACTCGCAAGTGCTCCGAAAACGATAGCAATATGCCATTGACCAAGGAGAAATCCAGTCAAAGCAGTGACTATGATAAATGTCAGAATTGATTCGAGAACGAGGATGACAGACATTCGTCGTGTTTGGCCGCGAAACACCTCTTTCCGTATCTCGAGTCCAATATTGTAGCCTATGAGACCCAATGCTAGATCAACAAGAGGATATAATGTTGTTCGAGTTGACGTATTAAACAATCCAATTATGCCAAGAAATAAGCCAGCAGTCATGAAACCTAGAATCTGAGGGATTCCAAATTTCTTCATAATCTCAGCACCAAAGTATGCTAGTACGAGGGCTAATCCTATCAGTAATAGAGTCCCAGGGATAAAGACCTCCTGCATCTAGCATTTCACTCCATGACGAGATTTGTATCGTTGTTTATTGAAGAAAAATCGTTGTTCCTTTTAAAATGGTGTATAGGTGATAGGCCTAAAACATCTGTTTGACCAGTTCGAAGATTATTGCATAATGCGGTTCATTTGAGCGGGATATAGTATTGACATAAGTGACTCAAAAAACACTCATCGCATTTTGGATTTTGTGCCCGGCATACCTCTCGTCCATGACGAACTAGATTCTTATTCAAAGATGGAATACAATCCCTTGGCATAATTTCCTCGAGAAGTTCATGCGCTTTTTCACGAGAAACATTCTCCTCAATCAGTCCAAGCCGCTTAGTGACTCTCCATACATGCGTATCCACAGGCAAAACTGGTCGCCCAAATGAGAAGAGAAGAACAATTGCGGCCGTTTTTGGACCTACTCCGTGTAGAGAGGCGAGCCATTGCTTAGCATCCTGCAATTCCATATTTTTGAGATGGGACAAATCAAGACTTCCCACTCTCTCATTAATCTCTCTTAGTGCAGTCTGGATACGCTTTGCCTTTAGGTTGTACATTCCGGATGAGCGTATGAATAATGCTACCTCTTCTTGTGGCGCTTCAAGTACTTCCTCCCATGTTGTGTATCTCTCTTTCAGAGCTTCGAATGCTCTAAGCATGTTTACATCGTTTGTATGCTGGCTCAATATTGTCATAACTAGTTCATCAAGTGGTGGTAACTTTCTTACGCTAACTGCCTTGCCATAATAACGAATTAGAATATCACACACTTTCTTGGCTTTGAGGCGTGTTCTTACAGGAATATTATTGTCGCTCATACCTTATTCTAGGTAGACAAGTTTGTCCTTATCTACACAGTGGTCCATATAGGTTGAGAATTCATTTCGATATCCTTTTGTTGCACAAGCATGTTATACTCAGGAGCACGATGAAAGTAGCGGTAGTATATGAGAGCACTCGTGGTCGGACAAAAGCTATGGCTGAGGCAATATGCGAAGGTGTGACTTCAGCAGGGGCTGAGTGTGTTCTTTTCGATGCAAAGGACTTCTCAGGTGTAGGTGATCTATGCGGCTTGGCGCTTGGAAGCTCAACCCGGATGACGCGAACACTGCCTATGGTCAAGAGACTTCTTTCAGAATTGCCCTCACTAAATGGACTTCCAGCAGCAGCGTTCGGATCATATGGATGGAGTGGAGAAGCTCCTGATGAGATTGCTAGTAAATTGCTTGAACTTGGAGCAACTCTTGTTGAAGAGAAGCCTATCAAGGCCAAGGACTATCCCAGTGATTCAATTCTAGATAATTGCCGTAGTTTGGGTAGTAAACTAGCAGCAAGTTGCCAAAAATGAACTTGAAAATGTACTATGTGCGTAATTCTTATCATCTACATCATTTTCGACCAAGAAGGAGCTGGATGAATGGGTCATATTAGAAGACTCATTGGCTATTCATTACGACGTAAAGGTCTATTCTTTGGTTTCCTTGCAGCGGCTGCTATTGGTACTTTTTTCAATCTACTTACTCCACTTGTGATGGTCGAGATTGTTGATGGTGTACTTCTCACGGAGCAGCTTGAGTTGCTTCTCCCTTACACATTTCTCTATGTTGGTCTTGGTGTTCTCTATGCCATCTTTGATATGATTGGACGATATGGATCTGCAATTTCATCCCAATGGGTCATCTATGAGCTGCGTGAAGAACTCTTTGAAAGCCTCATGGAGAAAGACCTAGCATTTTATGATGAGAACGAAACAGGCCAGCTTCTGGCGCGTGTGACAACTGATGTTAGTACAATGAAAGAATTCCTGTTTTGGGGTTATCGTGTTTTATTCATTGGCACTGTGCAACTAATCGGAACCTATCTTGTAATGTGGGACGTCAATCCCGGTCTCACATATTATATGTTCCTACTTTTCCCGGTCATTGTTATTTTCATATACTCTTTTGCCAAAAAAGTAAGACCTGTATTTCGTGCTGCACGAGAACAATATGGAGTACTCAGCTCAGTACTTGCAGAAAACGTAGTAGGACACAAAGTCGTGAGGGCGTTTGCTTCAGAGGAAAGAGAAGCTAAGAGAGTAGAAAAGGAAAACCGAGGTTTTCAGGACCTGCGAGTCGAAGCTAGTAGACTTCAGTCGTTCTTCCAACCGATGCTCCCCGCTCTATTTGGTTTAGCTATTGGAGGTCTGATATACATTGGGGGAGTGTCAATATTAGATAATGCTCTGACTCTTGGCGAGTTTGTGGGATTTGTAACGCTAGTCGGAATGCTCATGCTCCCAGCGCGGTTCCTCAGTTGGGGTGTGGGAATGTATCAACGTGCAGCAGCGGCAGGAGACCGAACTTTCTACATACTTGATTCTATTGAGGAAGTGATGGACCCAGAGAATCCTATCGATGCATCTAATTTTAAGGGAGGCGTAGATTTTGATAATGTATACTTCAGCTATAGAGGCGAAAAGCACATCCTGAGAGATATTTCACTCCATGTAAAACCAGGGCAAGTAGTTGCACTCCTTGGAGGAACAGGGTCTGGAAAGACAAGTCTGGTAAACCTGATTCCGAGATTCTATGATGTTGATGATGACTACACATTCACATATAATGGTGCCATCTATCGTCTTCATGAGCGGGATTCTGTATCTATTGATGGTTCGAAGTACAATGTAATTGACAGTTATATTGAGATAGATGGAGAGAGAATAAAGATTCAAGCTCCGGGTACCATCTGCATTGATGGGGTTGATATTCGACTCTATGCATTGGATGATCTGCGAAAGCGGATTGGTGTGGTTCACCAAGATCCATTTCTTTTCTCAGCATCTCTAAAAGATAACATTGCATTTAGTCGTCCTAGTGCATCTATGGAAGAAGTCATGGAGGCAGCTAAAGCAGCCATGATTCATGACTTCATAATGACTCTTGAAGCAGGATACGACACTGAAGTAGGAGAACGAGGAGTCACTTTAAGCGGGGGACAGAAACAGAGAATTGCAATTGCTAGAGCGCTACTTGCAGACCCACGGATTCTGATACTTGATGATTCTACTAGCTCAGTTGATGCTAGGACAGAGATGTTGATTCAACAGGCACTTGAGAATCTAATGGAAGGACGTACTACGTTTATTATCACTCACCGTTTGAGTACCGTGAGAAACGCAGATTTGATAGTCATGATGGAACGTGGGCAAATTGTAGAGATGGGAACTCATGAGGATCTATTAGCTGGAGAAGGGCTCTACTATAGCATCCATCAAACATTAACGGAAATAGAGTCAACCACACATATAGCATCCGACAGCATTTCAGCAAGTATCCAAGGGGGCAGTGGCAGTGAGTAGGTCCCTTGATGATGCAGACGATCCAGATGCAAGAACGTATGAATATGCTGATTCAGAGCTACTCATCCGGATGATTAAGTACCTCATTGCTTACAGAAGGCTGTTTGCTGCTGTTGTTGCCCTTACTGCAATTGGTATTGTGCTTGGAGTATGGACACCGTTTGTTCTACGACAAGCTATCGATGTGGATTTCGCTAACAGGATTATCGAACCAATTATCTTTACTGCACTCCTGTACGCTTCTCTTCAGATTATGGCATGGTTCACAAACTATGGAAGTGGCTATCTCATGGCTCTCATGGGTCAGAGAGCAATCTATGATA
>JAEORI010000063.1 GCA_016840965.1 Candidatus Thorarchaeota archaeon
AATAATTGACTGTAGCAAACGGATTACAAGCAGTTTTGGAATCCCCTCAGGACGTGTCCCTTGGGAGAACATTCAAGCCAGAGAGCGCACTTAGAAACAAGTGGTGGTTCATGGCCATTGGTTTTGCAGCAGTGACATGGGCACTTGCTATCTTCGCGCTTTGGGGTACTGCTTGGCTTATAGGATATTTTGAAAGCTGGACTGCATATGAAAGACTATGGATCCTTGAATGGTTGCCAACAATAAGTATGTGGATATGGATTGCTCATATAATATGGCTAGTTCCAGCATTAGCAGGGATAGTCGTATATGTTAGATCCATTGAGTACGCAGTAATTTCAGAGTCAGGTGAGGCATCTCCAGAAATCTACGTTCGAAAAGGAATCATCAATATTACTCGGAAGCATGTACCATTCAGGACTGTCACCAACATAGCAAGCAGAGCTGGCGTGTTTGACCGACTGTTCAGGATTGGAACTGTAGAGATTCAGACCGCAGGTTATTCTGGTGGTGTACAGCCCGGAAACGCGGAGGAAAAAATTGAGGGCATAAAGTCCTATCAGGAGCTTACGCGATTTATTCTGCGTGAACTGAGAAGGTTTAGAGACCCCTACACTTTAGGAACTGAAGTGGTTACACCTCGAGATGAACCAGTTCAGAGAAGTGACAGCACTCTCGACGATGAGATTCTGCTTGCGCTTCGAGACATCAGGGAGATTCTTAGGACAAAACTATAGAGGAAGTGACAACGAGAATGAAGTGTAAAGCCATGAGATTTGGAAAGTCAGGGAGGCAGCAACTATGGTGAGTGCAGCTCGACTCGCGATTAAAGTAGTCCTCTTGGTCGTAGCTCTCATTCTCTTCTTCCTACTGCTAGTAATGAATATGGGGTTGATATGAAGTGTCAATGAAAAGAAGTAACATAGGGACAGTTTTCATGGCCATTGGAGGTTTTATTATGCTCCTTGAGATTTTCGGGATGCTTACAGGTGTGTTTGGAGGACCAGAACTACTCTATTTTGTTGGCGGCCTTCTTGATGGCCTAGGGCTGGTCTTTGTCTTAGGCGGATTTGTGATTAGAGAGGAATATCGTCATAAGTGGGAGATGATGTGAATGGATCATGACAGCCGAAGCGTAGTGATTAAACCACCAATGGATGATGTGACAGCAGGTCGTGTGTTCAAACCAGATCGTAGATTCTATTACAAGGAATGGTTTGGAGCAATCTTTGTTTGGTTTATCCTATGGTTGTGTACACTAGGTTGTCTTGCAATAGGAGCTCTGATTGGTGCATCTGAATCTGAGACTATAAACTGGGTACCTGTCATCTGGATTATCTTCTTTGACTGGTTGCCAGCTGTCAACTTTTGGTACCTGATATCGTCAGCCTTTTGGTTCCTTCCAATACTAGTTGCAATTCCTTTTTACATTAGTAACTTTGAGTATAGCGTGATTTCGAAAACTGGAACTACGATGCCAGAGATCTACGTCAAGAAAGGGTTGATTAATGTGACCAAGAAGCACGTCCCATTTAGAACTATCACCAATATTGCGAGCAGAACTGGTCCAATAGACCGGCTCTTCGGAATTGGCACTGTTGAAATTGAAACGGCAGGGTACTCTGGCGGTGCTCAAGGTGGTAGAAGTCCCGAGGAAAAACTTGAGGGCATAACCTTCTACGAAGAGGTACGAGACTTCATTCTTCATGAACTTAGACGATTCAGAGACCCCTATGTAACAGGAACGGAATTTATACATCCAAGAGATGAACCAGTTCCTCGTTTAAGTGATAGTCTTGATGACGAGATACTCATAACGCTTCGTGATATTAGGAATGTATTAGAGAGAATTGATAGTAAATTCGAGAAGGAGAGATAAAACGAACATGTCAGGTAGAGGCAAAGTAATCAAACCTCCTATGGAAGAGATTGCTCGAGGAAAGGTCTTCAAGCCATCAAAGTACTTTCGCAACAAGAACTGGTTCATTGGCGTCTTTGGTGTGGTTATGTTATGGATTACAATTATTGGTACAATGTTACTGGTCTTTTGGATTGTCGGCATAATAACTGGAAATCCGGGAGGTATGACAGCCACTTTTGACCTCATATGGATCCCCTTCAATTTCTGGTATTGGATTATCACGGGCTCCATTTTGATACCTTACCTGATAATTTACCCAATCTACATCCGGTCTTTCGAGTATTCCGTGCTTGCGAAAACTGGCAAGACAATGCCAGAAATCTATGTGAAAAAAGGGATTATCAACATTACAAGGAAACATGTTCCTTTTCGGACTATAACGAACATCCAAAGCGTTGCAGGACCCTTCGACCGTCTGTTCGGAATTGGTTCAATCGAAGTTGAAACAGCTAGTGGGTCTGCAGGTTCGTTTCAGTCTGCAGAAGAGAAGCTGGAAGGTCTGACATTCTATGAAGAATTGAGGGATTTCATCCTCCTAGAACTTAGAAAGTTCAAAGACCCATATGTAACTGGTACGGAAGTTGTCCAGCCTGAGGAAGAGGAGGTTATTTCTATCGAACCTGGTAGTATTGAGGAAGAAATACTATTGGTCCTCCGTGAAATCCGTGATTTATTGAGAAAAGACAAAGAGTGAGGAATACACTATATGGTTCAAGATGAGGGGCGGATTATCAAACCGCCTATGGAACAGATAACCAGTGGAAGAATGTTCCATCCAGATAATGCCTTTCTCTATAAGAAATGGTTGAGAGTATTAATCATCTTGTTCCTGATCTGGGTCGCCATACGGGTGTTCTTTTTCAGCAACCCCATTATTACAGACTTCGTCGTGACATTAGCTGAAATCACGGAGGTCTTCGTTATACTTGGTTGGAGCACAGTTTCCCAATATTATTGGCTGGCAGCAGGGACTGTTTTTGTGCTCTGGATTGTGTATACTTACATCTATGTTAAACGCATCTACTATTCATTAGCCAGCTGGGATGGTGAAGTGAGTCCAGAGATATTCGTGAGGAAAGGAATCATCAATATCACGCAGAGGCATGTACCCTTTCGCACAGTGACAAACTTACGAACAAGAAGAGGTGTCTTTGATAGACTCTTCGGGATTGGAACAGTTCAGATTGAAACAGCCGCTAAACCTTCTGCTGTACAAGGTGGAGGCGTAATTGCAATTATCCTTCAGAGACTCACAAGGGGTGGTACAGCTCAGGAAAACATAGAGGGAGTAAAGTTCCATGAAGAGCTACGAGACTTCATACTCCGGGAGCTTCGAGGGTTTGGCCGAGCTCCACTTCCAATAGAGGGAGTTAGAAAGGCCAGGAAAAAGATCAGAATATTCAATCGCGACACGCTTGGAGCATTTCGTGAAATTAGAGATGCCTTGGTTCTTCAACAACAGGAGAGAGAATAATAATGGAAATGAGAACTGTTCTTGCGTTAGTAATTGGAGTAATTTTATTCATTATTGCACTCTTTTTCTACATTCTTTTTTCTATGCAACTGTAGAAAGACCTAGAGAGTCAGATTCAAGATATCCAGAAGCCGACCAAGTTTGAAGAGACTTTCATGAGCTTCTTCACGGGGGCGGACTTCAAAGACATATTGAGGTTTGGCGGGAAGTTCACTCAAGAAACGGAGATATCGTTCAAAGTCTAAAATCCCTTCTCCAACTACTTGATGCGAACCAAGAGTTGGATCGATGTCATGTATATGAACAACTTCAATGAATCCCTTGTGTTCCTTGATAAAGTTCCAGTCTTCCTCTATGATTTTAAATCCTGGACCATAGAGCTTTGGAATATCAAAACAGAGTCTAAGTCCTTTAGGGAGGAGCGATCTTATGACATCCCTGATTAGTGGTGTCCATCCAGTGTTTTCAATGGCAATTTTAACATGGGGAAATGCATGCTCAATCAGTGCAGTGATGTTCTCTCGAAGTGTCTGGGCATAAAAATCATGGTGGATATCATTGAAATTTCCGGATTGACTCCGAGCTTTCTTGAACTCGGGAGGAACTCCAGCGTGAATCACCACATTTGTTGGTCCAATGCTTATCTCTCGAGCCAAATTGATTGTTTGTTTGAAATATTGAATAATTCCCGCCTTAATAGGAGGATACGTCGAAAATAGACTGACATTATCACCAGCTGCATGGAAACCCCAGCCGATAGACAAGTCTCGTGACAGTTCTCGTAAACGAGTGCGTTCGTCAGTCAAAATTCGCTCAGGTGAGAATGCGGGAACACCAATGTCTGGTACTATGCTTGTCCAATCGTTCTCTGTTGCATACTTGACTGCATCCGTTAGCGAGTCATCATAGATCACATGATATGCACGGTTGTTTGGGAATCGCATGGAATTTGGTTACTGGTTATGACTTATGAGGTTGACGAGATGTCTTTTCATAGCTTTCCAAATGGCTTTCGTTTGAGAAATCTTCCGTGACCCACTTCACCTACAAACTTGCCATTCTCAGCAACTATCTTACCCCTTGAGATTGTTGTGGTCGGATATCCTACTAGTTGCCAACCCTCAAATGGACTCCAGTCACAATTTGTCTGAAGATTCTCAGCTTTAATCGTCACCTCTTTTTTAGGGTCAAAGACGACCAAATCAGCATCACTGCCAATTGCTATTGTTCCTTTTTCAGGAAACAACCCAAAGAGCTTCGCGGGATTGGTGCTGACAAGTGATACTAAATGATTCACACTGAAGCCACGTTTACCAACAGCCTCAGTGTACATCAATGGCACCATGGTTTCGACACCAGGCATACCAAATGGAATCTTCCTGAAGTCACCATTCCATGCAGCTTTTTGCTTTTTGTCAAACGTGCATGTATCAGTGGCAACAATCTGTACATCTCCATTTGCAAGCCCCTCCCACAATCGTTCACTGTCATGCGGTTTCTTGATTTGAGGACAAGTGGCATAGAGATGTCCATCTTTACGCTTGAACACTTCGTCATCCAAAAGCAAGTATTGAGGACAGGTTTCAGCATAGACATTCACACCTCTTTTCCTAGCAGCATGAACAGCCTCTGCGCCTTCGCCTGTTGACATGTGAACGATGTAGAGTTTTCCACCAGTTGCCTCGGCCCATATGATTGCCCTTATGATTGCCTCTTCTTCAACATAACAAGGTCTGGATAGAGTATGCCCATAAGCACCCCATTTCTCTTTCTCCTGAGCATATCTTTCAATTAACATATCAAGAACGTCTACGCTCTCAGCATGCACTCCAATATGGCCACCGAGCTTGGCAGTTTCTTCCAACGCATTGAAGAGCATACCATCATTAGCCATCCAACCCTCATTTTTGTATATCATAAACATCTTGAAAGTGGGTATCCCATAGTCGATAATCTTCTTTATCTCGGCTTGAGTTTGAGAATTCCAATCAGTAATAGCTGCATGTAACCCATAATCAACGCACACATTCGAATCTGCCTCGGCTCTACGTGCCTCCACCGCTTCCATTATTGGATGCCCTTTCTTTTGAATGGCGAAGTCAAGAACTGTAGTTATGCCACCACACGCTGCAGCTTTGGTGCCATTCTCAAAATCATCAGCAGAAACTGTCCCAGAGAATGGAAGTTGAAAATGAACATGTACATCAATGCCACCAGGAAAAACATACTTTCCCATCGCATCGACAACTTTTGTATCAGGTCCTGGATTAAGATTAGATCCTAAGCTCGTGATTTTTCCGTTTTTGACTCCAACATCTGCTTTGTAGGTGTCGACTGCAGTCACAACAGTTCCGTTCTTGACAATTAGACTAAGCTCGGACATCGGAAGTTCTCTGTATAGTAGTGAGAAACACACCATAAATTGGTTTGGGAAACGTCTATTAGATACAACAGTAAGAGTTCATTCTCTCAGGTCAGTGGAGTGATAGCATTGAGAAAAGTTCGTGTCGGCCTTGTACAAGCTACTTGGGAAGGCGATGTTTCAAATGACGCAGCCATTGAGAAAAACATCGAAAAGATGATTCGAAAGCATGAAGGATTTGCAACTATTGCAAAACAGCAAGAGGTACAGATCCTTTGTTTTCAAGAGTTATTCTATGGTCCATATTTTTGTGCTGAACAAAATAGAAAGTGGTACAAATATGCAGAACCCATTCCCGGACCCTTGAGTAAACGGATGCAAAAACTTGCCAAAGACAACAAGCTCGTATTAATTGCTCCAATGTACGAAGAGGAATCAGTGGGAGTGTACTATAACACAGCAATCGTTATTGACTCTGATGGTACTCTCTTGGGCAAATTCAGAAAAATGCACATTCCACAGCTGGATCCTGGATTCTGGGAGAAATTCTATTTCAGGCCAGGTAACCTTGGATACCCTGTTTTCAACACATCGGTAACAAAGATTGGTGTCTATATTTGTTATGATCGACATTTTCCGGAAGGAGCCCGTGCACTTGGACTTAATGGAGTGGAGATAGTCTTTAACCCTTCAGCCACAGTTGCAGGTCTCTCGGAACATCTTTGGAGCATTGAGCAACCTGCACACGCGGTAGCAAATGGATACTTCATGGCAGCAATTAATAGAGTCGGTGAGGAGCCTTGGAAGACAGGCACCTTCTATGGAAGCTCCTACATCGCAGACCCACGCGGCCAGTTGGTCGTTCAGGGGTCTCGCGACAAGGAAGAGCTTGTTGTTGCAGATATTGACCTAGATATGATTAGAGAGGTCCGAAACACTTGGCAGTTCTTCAGAGACCGTAGACCAGATAGCTATGGTGATTTAACGAAACAATGAAAGATGTCCTAGAGGTCCTTTTCGACTTTTGTGAAAGCATCATCAAGGATTTCGCATGCTTTACCAATCTGCATCTCATTTAGTTCCAGTGGAGGCTGAAGTCGAATTACGTTGTTATCAAGACCTCCTTTACCGATGAGAAGTCCCTTATCTCTACAGAACTCCATAACCATGAGCATTTCCTGCATGGCAGGTTCCTTTGTTTCCTGATTTCGAACGAGCTCGATCCCCAACATCATTCCCTGACCACGAACCTCTCCGACTATTTTGTGATCTTCCTTAAGCTCTTCCATTTTCTTCTTTAATAGACTACCTAGCTTAGCTGCTTTTTCTAGATAGTTTTCTTCCTTAATGATTTCAATTACAGCAACAGCTGCCGCACATGACAGGGGATTTCCTCCAAAAGTGGCGAACGAATCAGTGACTGTATAATTAGCAGCAATCTCGGGACGAGAGATGAATCCAGCAACAGGAATCCCGCTACCAAATCCCTTTGCCATTGTGATGATATCCGGTTCAATGCCAGTGTGTTGGACACCCCACCATTTTTTACCAGTTCGCCCGAATCCTGTCTGTACTTCATCTGAGATATAGAATCCACCGTACTCCTTTACGATTTCATCAACAATCTGGAAGTATTCTGGAGGTGGTTGAATAATGCCACCGACTCCTTGGATTGGTTCAGCAATGAAGGCAGCAATTGCTTTGTTGGTCTGTGTTCGAATGACTTCCCTGAGATAGTGAGCACACTCCAAATCACAGCCAGGATACTCTTTACCAAAGGAACAACGATAGCAGTATCCGTAGGGGGTGAATCGTACTCCAGAAGGATGTGCTTCTGGAAATGTACGCCACCCTGCACTTGAGAGCTCTCTTGCCAAAGTTGTCCGGCCATGGTATGCTCGTTGGCAAGCTATAATGTATGGATTTCCAGTATGCTTACGCACCATGGTAAGCGCAGCCTCATTAGCTTCTGAACCACTATTGACAATAAACGAGTGTGACAACCCTTTGGGAGCAATCTCAGCTAACTGTTTGACTAGTACAGCATAAGGAATTGTAGAGTACAAAGAGCTTGTATACACAAGACGCTCAGCTTGCCACTGAATTGTGGCAACATACTTTGGATGATTGTAACCTGTTATTGTTGTACAAATACCAGCGAATAGGTCTATGTATTCTTTGCCTGCTGCGTCCTTTAGTACAGCACCTTTGCCTTCAACAAAAAGAACTGGGTGTTCATAATAATGACCCACAGCAGGTGCCAAGTATTTCTTTTCAATCTCGAGTATTTCTTTCTGGGTGTATTTCCTTGCAAGATCCTTTGGAATTAGTTCATCTTTCATTACAGTCACCTTGTTCAGATTAGCGGGAAAACGCAAAGGAACACTTCCCTAAAGGCCTTTAGGGACGTAGTATTACCACCAAAAAGCTGGAGACGGATTTAACCATGCCCTCAAACCAATTAGAAATCGAGTTCGCAGGCATCACTTTCAAAAATCCATTCTTGTTGTCATCAGCGCCGCCCACAATGGATCCTCGTCACATTCTTCGAGCTGCAAGACTTGGATGGGGAGGAGCAGTTATGAAAACTGTCACAGAGGAACCTACTGTTGACCCAAGAACGCGACTAGGAGTCCTTCGTAAAGACGGTAAAGCCATTGGGATGAACAATATTGAGCTACTATCACGTGAGCCATTGAAGAAATGGACTGACGAGTGGATCCCACAAATAAAGCACAAGGCTCCCGAGGACTTCATATTCATTGCTAGCATGATGAGTGGTCCTGAACCAGAGGGGTGGACTTCACTTGCTGAAACTATTTCTGCTTCGGGTGCTGATGCGATTGAGCTAAATGTGTCTTGCCCACATGGATCACCTGAGAAACACATGGGTGCATTCATCGGTCAAAATCCAAAGCTGGTTGAGCTTGTGACTAAGGCAGCTAAGGAAGGAACTGACTTGCCGGTGATAGTAAAATTGACGCCAAATGTGACGGATATTGTTCCCATCGCAGAAGCAGCTGTTAGGGGAGGCGCTGATGCATTATCAGCTATAAATACAGTTGAGTCATTGATTGGTGTTGATATCGAAACAGCTACTCCTCTTCCTATTGCTTATGGTGTTGATAAAAGAGAACAACTTAGTACATATGGAGGGTTCTGTGGACCTGCAGTGAAACCTCTTGGTCTTCGTTTTGTATCACAGATTGCCAAAGCACTTCCTGACACCCCAATTTCAGGGATTGGAGGCATTGAGGACTGGACTAGTGCGACTGAGTATCTAATGGTTGGAGCGAAGACTCTTCAAATTTGCACAGCAGTCATGTGGCATGGCTTCTCTATCATTAAGGACTTGACTGAAGGACTCAGTAAGTTCATGAATCGAAAAGGATACGCTTCACTCACTGAAATTGTTGGCAAAGCATTACCTAAAATCACTACTTGGACCGCCCTCACAAAACTTCCTCCATTAGTAGCGCACGTGATTGAAGCTAATTGTACAGGGTGTAAAGAGTGCGTCATAGCTTGCGCAGATGGAGGCTATGTATCTATTCAGATGAGAGATAATGTAGCAGTCATCAATGATGAGAAGTGTGATGGATGTGGTCTCTGTTATGTTGTTTGTCGGGATGATGCAATAAGGTTCGTTCACACAAAGTGACAGTACACAAGAATCAAATAGACATCAGGTCGACTAAAGAGTTCCCAACTGGAAGTGACCATCTTGACTATTGAAACAGTGAAGAATTACATAAATGGACGATGGGTCGAGTCCAAGGCCAAAGAAACGCGAGATGTTTTCAATCCTGCAACTGGTGAGTTAATCGCTAGAACACCTATGAGCACCAAAGAAGAAACTCTTCAGGCTATCGCTGCTGCCAAGGCAGCATTTGATCGATGGCGAGCGACGCCTGTTTTCACTAGAGTTAGACATCTAAACCGCATCAGAGATGCTTTTGAGGAGAATTTTGAGGAGCTCTCGAAGATTCTCACAATGGAGCAAGGAAAGACCATTGATGAAGCCCGAGGCGAGTATCGCCGCACAATCGAGAATCTTGAATGTGCGACTAGCATCCCATCACTTCAGATGGGGTACAATACCGAGGATGTGGCAGCAGGAATAGATGAGATGGTCATTAAGCAGCCAATTGGAGTCTTCTTCTGTGTAGCACCATTCAATTTTCCAGGGATGGTTCCCACATGGTTCTGGCCATTTGCTGTGGGAGTAGGAAACACGTACATTGTAAAACCATCAGAGCAGGTGCCCTTGAGTCAAGTAAGGCAGTTTGAGATAATTCATGAACTTGGACTCCCAAGAGGTGTGCTGAATATGGTTCATGGCGGCCCAGAAGCGGTTAATACACTTCTGGAGAGTCCCGACACAGTAGGCATGTCATTTGTTGGTTCGTCTGTGGTTGGCAAGCTTCTCTACAAGAAAGCAGGTGAAAACGGAAAACGAGCCCAGGTTCAAGGTGGTGCGAAAAACTTCCTCACTGTCATGCCTGATGCTGATATTGAGCGAACAATCCCTGCGTTAATCACATCATTCTATGGATGTGCGGGACAACGCTGTCTAGCAGGTGGTGTACTTTTAGCTGTTGGTGACATATATGAACCACTCAAGAAAGCTGTCATTGAAGCTGCCAAAACTGTAAATGTTGGAAATGGATTAGAAGAGGGAATCCAAATGGGTCCGTTGGCATCTAAAAGAGGGATGGAGAAAGTCCTCGGATACATAGAGAAGGGACTTGAAGAAGGTGCAGAATTATTACTCGATGGGCGTGAAGTTGACGTCCCTGGATACGAAGGTGGATATTTCGTTGGACCAACTGTCTTTGATAAAGTAACTCCGGAAATGACAATAGCAAAAGAAGAGATCTTTGGACCGGTCATCCCAATAATACGAGTAAAGGATCTCAATGAGGCAATAGAGATTATTCACGCAAACCCTTATGGCAATGCATCATCCGTGTTCACATCAAGCGGAGCAGTTGCTCGAGAATACCAATACAGAGTAAAAGCAGGGAACATTGGTATCAACATTGGAGTTGCTGCACCTATAGCAACCTTTCCCTTTTCAGGAATGAAAGACTCCTTCTTAGGAGACCTACACGGACAAGGTCAAGATGCTGTCGATTTCTTTACAGAGAATAAAGTCGTCATAACTCGTTGGTTCTAATTGGAGTGTGCAAAAAATATGGAACTTGGAACCTTTGGAGCAATAATGACATTTGCGTTGGAAGTCGAGCATGAGGTAACTAGTTTCTATGAGTCTATAAAACAAAAAGTGAAGGATCGAGATTTAGCGAATACTTTTGAGAGTCTTGCAGCCAGAGGACAAAAGCGAGTCAAAACAATAGAACGCATTAGGAGAGAGAATGTAACTGAGATGATTTTAGAACCCATCTCGGGGCTTAACTCTGATACATTTAAACCAAAGACATCAATACCTGAAACCCATGATGATAATACTGTGAGAGAGATTGCTGTAGAGATAGAGAAGATTCTGCAAGCCTTCTATGCACAAGCAGCCGTGAAGATTGAGTTCCTAAGTGAGGCTGCTTACTCCTTTGAGTTGCTTGCAGAAGCTAATGAAGACGCGAGCAGACGACTCTCAGGTTGATATGTTTCAGAGTCGTTCAGCTGGTTTAGGTATCAGCAACAGGTCCAGTATTATCTTCTGACTCCTCCTCCCACCAAGGAGTAGGTTCATTGGTACCCTCCCAGGGGACTTTCACCGTGGGCATAGGAAATTTCCACAACAACAGAAGACCTACGACCATCATTATTGGTATTGGAGAATTAAGCCCGATTCCACTATAGATTGCATTAGTTATTGCCCAAACTAGAAAGAAGACAAAAAAGGGGGCTTCACTAAGTACCGCAGCTATAGCAGTTTTGCCACGGGTTGTTTTCCCTCTGTAATATTTTGATATCTGATATAAAAATCCGACACGAAAGAGGAGGAATGGGCTCATGGTCAGTAACAAATATGGTTCAAGAATCTGAATTGTGGAACCATATGGATCCGCATGTACCTGCCAAGTCATGGCAGTGATATAGAGATAGAATGAGTTGACATAACGCTCCCCCGCCATGGCGGCTGGTGCAAAGAGTGCAATCAATGTCATCAAGATTAGTATGAGTTGAAACCTCTTTGAGTGAATTTCATTAACAGATCTTAATTCATTTCCTACCTTCG
>JAEORI010000064.1 GCA_016840965.1 Candidatus Thorarchaeota archaeon
AGGACATAAACGAGCGAAACAATCAGTGGCGGAACAAACTCAAACATAATTGTCAATAAAGTGAGGTCGTGCAGCGCCATTTTCAATAGTCACTCCGAACGATACTCAGAATTCCCACTTTGAATTCTTCAAGAAAAAGGTTCGTCGGACAGACTTTTTGATGGATATAGATCACCATAGACTGTTGCCCTACCGAAAGTTTAAAGACAAAGGATTAGCTATCGTGAATTCAAAATCAACTTAGAGTAGAGAACTCTACATGGAAGTTGAGGTGTATAATTATGGAGATAAATCAAGAACTAGTTGATGCAATCAATGATCAGATTAATTTTGAGCTATACAGTGCATTCATCTACCTCTCAATGGGAAGCTGGTTCGAGGAGAAAAACCTCAAAGGGATGGCTCATTGGATGGAGATACAATACCAAGAAGAGTTTAACCATGCGATGAGATTCTACAGACATCTCACTGAGCGAGGAGCCAGAGTTGTATTGAAACAAATCGAAGCTCCAAAAACAGAGTGGAAATCACCTCACGAAATCTTTGCAGATGCATACCATCATGAAACAATTGTTACTGAGAGAATTTACAAGATTGGTGACATTGCTGATAAGTTGGGTGATAGATCAGCTCAATCAATGTTGAACTGGTTCTATAATGAACAAACTGAGGAAGAAGCCAACACAATGGAACTTCGTGATAAACTAAAGCTGATTGGAGACTCTATACCTGCTCTATTGCAAATTGATGCTGAGGCAAGTGCTCGTCCCCCAGCACCTCCAATTCCTATATCTTCGATAGCCCCGTAGTAGTTTGCAACGATAAATCCCCCAAAACTCGACTGGAGGTGAAAAATTGCCTCCAGTAATTTCCTTTTTTAAAACGAAAAGTACAATTTAGTGCAAGGCGCAGACTACTTATGTGAGAAAATCACCCGATTTTTCCACTGTGAGAGGATACTATGCTACCAGATGATATCGTCAAAGCTGTAACAGATAATATTTCAGGGATAAGAGCAAAAGATTACGCTACTTCAATCTCGATGTTTCATAGAATTCAAGCAAGTCCTGGTTTCTCGGAGGCTATTGAATATCTCAAGAAAACAGTTGAATCCATATCAGATGCGAAAGTCAAGGTCTTTGAATATCCAGCTGATGGAAAAACTGTAGTTGGAACGTGGCAGAACCCATTTAGTTGGGAAGGCAACTACGGGATTCTCGAGTTACTGGAACCTGAACAAAGAGTCCTTGCAGATTTCAGAGCAGAACCAATATCCTTGGTTGCCCATTCAACATCAGGAGAGATTGAAACAGATGTTGTGTACGTCGGAAAGGGTCTTAGCTCATCTGACTATAATGGAAAAAATGTGGAAGGAAAACTGGTTTTAACTGAGAGTCTAGCCCGACTAGTTCATAGAATAGCTTGCATAGAACATCGAGCAGCCGGAATTCTAACATACGTACCTCCTAAAGGTATCGATGAAATGGCGGAATTAAGACGATACGATGCCATCTGGCCAAACCTAGAAGAAAAAGATGCCACAAAATTTGGTTTTTCTTTGAAACAAGCTGATGGCATAAAACTGAAGGATTGGTTGGAGGAAGGGAAGACTGTACGTGCAAAAGCAAAAGTCAGTGCAAACCTAAGCGCAGGAAAATTGCAGGTTCTTTCCGCGCTTCTTCCAGGAGAAGACAAATCAAAAGAACTCTGGTTAGTAGCGCATGTTTGTCATCCGCACCCAGGTGCAAATGATAACGCATCTGGAAGTGGGGCTCTTTTAGAAGTCTTGAGATCCTTAACATATCTAATTAAAGATGAAAAGATACCAAAGCCAGTAGTTTCCCTCAGATTCCTATGGATTCCCGAATGGTCAGGTACAATTCAGTTCATTCATAACGAACAAGATATTCTCAAACGATGCATATCAATGATTAATCTGGACATGGTAGGAGCAAATCCTGCTAAGTCGGGGTCAATTCTCAATCTATATAGAACTCCGTTCTCACTACCCAGCACTTTGAACAATGTTGTCCGGTATTGGATGAAAGTTCAAGCAAAACAGGAAGATGACAGGAGAGAGGGCGGATCGATGGCCCCAATACCATTTCAATATAGTCGTTATTCTGCTGGTAGTGATCATTTCATCTTGACTGACAGTACTGTCGGAATTCCCGCTGTAATGCTCAATCAATTTCCGGACAGATTTTATCACACATCCACAGATACAGCTGACAAGTTGGACACAAGACAGATGGGGTTCGCTTCACGTATAGCAGCGCTTTCAGCGTTGTCATTGGCTTTGCCACAGCATGTCTACGAAGAAACAGTTCTCACTGAGTGTAGGAATGAGTTTGTGGAACTTATGCAAGAAGTAAGCATTCGTGGGGTGACTGAGCTATCGCGATGTCTTGGAGACCCTGAAAAAATCTATCCACGAGTTCTTCGTTGGCTTGGTCTAGCTCATGACTTGGGTCAAGAAACACTTGAAAAAGCCACCAAGGAATGGTCACTCATTGAAGAACAAGAAGCTCTAAGGCAATCACTAAAGACAAGCCTACAGATGGTCTATACTACTGAAATGGTTGTAGCAAGGAAAGCATACGAAGGTGCGTGTGCAGAAGTTGGATTGGAGGCGATGCAGGAAGATCAGATTGATCTTGACACCATAAGTTTTGGAACTGAGGTCAAGAGGAAGTATAGCCATGCAATGGATCCAGGATTTCTCATGAAGAAACTTGGCGACAAAGCTCATGAATATAGGAAGATGAATGAAGAACAAGAGAGAATTCTTGCAAGTATTGATGAAAT
The DNA here is from genome assembly GCA_016840965.1 of Candidatus Thorarchaeota archaeon. The sequence continues at coordinate 2,809 of JAEORI010000064.1, forward strand.
GCTAAACATGGCAAACGACTGGACTTCGCTTGATGCAATATGGGATATGATTTGCCTCCAGTTCAAAGACATTGAATCCGGAAAGATGATTAAAATCGTTAAAGACCTCACAGACGCTGGAATACTCGAATCTAGGAGTGTGTAATTCCTAATGCCAAATGGCTGGCAATACAATAAGGTGGTGTTTGCTGGTACATTTGACCATCTTCATGAGGGACACAAACATATAATCCGCACAGCATTCAGACTTAGCAAGACTGTAGCGCTCGGTCTTACATCTGATAAAATGTTGGAGTATAAGAGCGATAGAAAGCTCATTCAGCCATATGATGTTCGTTTTGGTGAATTAATGAAGTTCATCAAATCTGAGCTTGATGTTGAGAGAGTAACGATTTTCCCCATAGAAACAACAGAGGGCGGTGCTGATAAAATGAGAGAGTTGGATGCTCTCATCGTTTCGGATGAGATGGGGGTAGTTCAAAATGCATTTGATATAAACCAGAAGCGGGTTGATAATGGTCTCAAGAGATTCCACATAATAGTCATACCTCGAGTAAGAACAGATGATGGAAGACCACTCTCATCTTCTCGAATAAGAAGAGGAGAGATCTTCCATGAGGATGAACTCATCTACTAGGGAAACGGAAGATTCTCAGTAAATTTTCTCTTGAACTCAGGATTGTCTGTTAGTTCGATGTAATTTGTTTTGGCTACAAGTTTCTCAGCAGCTTCTCGATATTCTTGTCTGTGGAGAAGATCGGCTCCAATACTCGCACCACCACGGATCTGCTTGATATCAGCGTTTATCATTTCAGGAAGAAGGCCAATTCTAATTGCATCTTCCATAGCCAGTCCGGTACCAAAAACTCCTGTAAGGTAAAAAGATGAAACTTCCAAAGGCATTAATCGCGCGTTTTGAAGGACCATGCCAAGTGCAGCACGGATAGATGCTTTTGACTGCTGAATCATCCGAACGTCAGGTTGTGTCAACACAATTTTTGAGCCAGTAGCTGATTCAGAAGCAGTTGCAATGATGTAGTGAATTATTGTACTGTCTGTCACTAGCCATGGAGTTTTCCGACCTTTATTGAATGAACCTCTGGAAAATAATATCCCACTGTTAAGCATGCTAGCAATTGCGGAAACCACTCCTGTTCCACAAATCCCAATTGGTTTTCCACCACCGATGACATCATAACGCGGTCGAAAATCAGACGGGTTTATTCTTACTCTACTTATAGCACCAGATTCCCCCGCGGTCCCGCATTCAATTGACATTCCCTCGAATGCTGGACCAGAAGCAGCAGATGCAATCCATAATTCGCCATCCTTGAAAGCAGCAATCTCTGTATTCGTACCAACATCGATTGACACTATGCGGGAGTTTGATTTCGTAAAGCCACTAGCCAACATCGTCGCTACTGCGTCAGCACCTACAAATGATTCAATTATGGGAGGTGAGTAGCATATCGTATCATCAGAAAAATCTAGATCGACTTCTGAGGAATTTATCGCTATGGATTCTTTATGCTCTGCAACGTATGGCGGCTTTAGGAGTGAGTTTGTAGAGAGTCCGAAATAAATATGGTGCATTACAGTGTTTCCAACCACAACAACTGAATCAACAAGTCGAGAACTACACTTGGACTGTTGTAAAATTCTTGATATTCCATCTCTTACACGCTCTCGTACAATTCTAGTAAGTAAAGATGCATTCTCTGGTTTCCTTGCAAAGTCAATACGAGAGATTATCTCCTCCCCATAATCACGCTGAGGGTTAGTAATCGTGAGTTCGTTGATTATTCTGCCATCTACAAGGCTGGTCAGATGAATGGTGATGTTTGTCGTACCAATATCAACTGAAACACCATACCTCTCAGAAGCGACCATAGGATAGAATCACATCTTGGTCTTTCAAGATTATCGGACAATCATCACAGGACAATGCGCTTGACTTGCAACCTTATCGCTGATGGAACCAACGAAGAGTCTACGAATTCCACTGAGACCCCGAGACCCGAGTATAATGATACTGGTACCTCTATCATGTGCAATATCAATTATTTTTGCAGCTGGGTCTCCATGAGAGATCATATCAATAACCTGACAATTGAGGTCGTTTGCTATCGCCTTGGCTCTAGCGAGTATGTCTTCACCTACTTTTTGAAGTGCTAGGAATGGTTGATCTGAAACAGTGTCGTGATAGGGAGTAGCAGACACCAACATAGGAACTACATGAAGTAGGACAACTTCTGCGCCTAATGGGGGACCCATAGCGCAGGCATAACGGACTGCTTTCAAAGAATGTTCTGACCCGTCAACTGCTACAAGTATGCTCTTGATTTCAACGCTTTGTATGGCTTCGCTCATCAAGCACCCTCTCTGTCCCCTCAAATATGCTACGAACCTTATCTCTCTTTCTCAATGTCAACCATTCGGTAGTTCTATATCACACTCGGCTGCTGTGAGTGAAAGAGCCATATTTGAAAATCGTTTTGTTGCATTCAGTCGATAATCATTTCGAGGTATGAGAGATGGATCTTAGTAAAATCAAATCCGAAGAGGATGTGAAACGTGCAACACTTTCAATCCCGGGTTACACCGAGTTTGACAGTAAAGTCTACGCAGCAACGTTCAAGATTCCAAAGGGAAAGGTAAGCACTTATGGGCGAATCGCAAAGATGATTGAGAAACCAAAGGCTTACCGAGCAGTTGCTAATTCATTGCACAAGAATCCACTCTTTCCTGTTGTTGCATGCCATCGAGTTGTGAAAGAGGATGGCAGTTTTGGCGGAGACAAGAAGAGAGCAGAGGGAAGGTGTAAACATTGCGAGGAGGAAGGCGTGCCAATCGAGAATGGAAAGGTCAAGATGAGTAAGGAGATTGTCTTCTGAATTATTTCAGAGACACAAACTGAATTGCACCTCGAACTAAATTCCTCAGGACTTTTGTGAGATCATCAGTGTGAACTCTTACTTGTTCCATTGTGTCACGGTCTCTGATAGTAATGGTTCCATCTTCAGTGGTTGTATAATCGATTGTGACGCAGAAGGGAGTACCAACTTCGTCTTGGCGTCGGTATCTCTTCCCAATAGAGCCACCTAGATCGAATTGAGCAACAAAGCCCGCATCCAGGACTGCATTATAGATCTTCTCAGCTGGAGCAAGTAATTCAGGTTTGTTCATTAATGGAAATATTGCAACTTGAATTGGAGCAACTTCAGGTGGAAATTGAAGCCAGTCAGTATCACGTTCTTTACTCTCTGGTCGAAATGAATTGTCAATTAGACAGAACAGGGGTCTCTCAATACCAAATGCAATCTCAAGCACTTCAGGTACGACTTGATCTTTGCCTACTTTGACACTGAGGTTTTGTTTGGAAAACTCTTGATGACGTGATAGGTCATAGTCACCTCTGTCGTGAACACCGCAACACTCAACCCATCCAAAACTATCGGTGTGTATCTCTATATCCCAAGCGTCAGCAGCATAATGAGCCCGTTCAGTGGGCAGGTGTTGACGTAGACGCATTCTGTCTTCAGAGAAGCCCATCTGACGAAAGATATTGTATGCTAGATGAACACACCATGCATAGGCGGGCTTCTGAAAGTTGCCCTTTTTGACAGCTTCTGACATCTTTGTCATAATAGAATCAAACTTGCCTTTTTGTTGAGCTTGATGGGTTACAAGAGGTAGTTTTTCATCTTTAATCTCATGAAACTGAGGCCAATCCATCTCATCTTTTTCAAGGAGAAAAATCTGGCCTTCTGTCTGAGTGAACTCACGTAGACGAAGCATTCCTTGTCTTGGTGAGATTTCATTCCGATATGCTTTGCCAATTTGAAAGACAGATGCAGGAAGTTTGTCCCTGAAGAAAGTAAGAAAACGTTTGAACAAGAGATATGTAGTTGTTGCTGTTTCAGGTCTAAGATATGCCTCTTGATTTAGACCCAATCGCGTCTGCATCATAAGGTTATATGCTTGCACGGGACCAAGATCACTTTTACATGATGGACCTACAAGTCCAATCTTTCTGATTGTTTCTGTGAGACCATCTGCAGTTAGACCAGCAATATTTGTTTGTGGAGATTTTTCAGCAATCAGAGTATCAGCACGGTAAATCTGTCCACACTTCGTGCATTCTGTAACAGGATCAATGAATCCATCTAGATGTCCTGATGCTCTCCATACATCCACTGGACTTACAGTTGGACACTCGACTTCCCAGAAGTTTGCGCGGACAAATGCGGCGCGTATTTGATTCTCAAGTCGGTTCTTGAGCAATTTGCCGAGCGGACCCAGATCATAGAATCCAGAGCTGCCTCCATAAATCTCAGGAGAGGGTCCCCAAATGAACCCACGTTTCCTAGCTAGGCTCATAATGATTTCATTGAAGTCTCGCTCTGAATTCATTGTACTCAACTACTCAGCATGCTCGCTGGTTTGAGTCTTAAACCCTATGGTCGAACTTTTATGGAAAACTAGAGGATTGTAGCTGATATGTGAGGTTGAAAAGATGGTTGATGACTCCAGGATTACTGGTTTCTATAAACTCTCCAGAGAGGAACGAGTCAAAAAGCTGAAAGAAGTCACAGGACTTAGTGATGAAGAACTGGAACCATTAGTTGATCCAGGTAAGGTGGATATGGGAGTTCTCGACCATATGA
>JAEORI010000065.1 GCA_016840965.1 Candidatus Thorarchaeota archaeon
CCTCAAGCTGAGAGCCAAGATATGTGGCTTTAGCAACATCTTCAACATAGATGAAACTCCTAGTTTGACTCCCATCACCATCTATCGTGATGGTTTCATTTCGAAGTGCCTGATTGATGAAGATTGATATCACTCCGCTGTACTCAGAATCCTCTTGACGAGGTCCAAACACATTGAAGTATCTAAATATCGTTGAAGGGAGTCCGTAGAGGTTCTTGTACGAAGTGCAATATAGTTCAGCTGAGATTTTGGAAGCCGCATACGGACTTAGAGGATCCAAAGGAGCGTCTTCATTTGTAGGAAGTCTAACTGGATTTCCATAGACTGCAGCACTTGAGCTTATTACAAATCTCGCTGCGTTACATTTTCTAGCCAGCTCTAAGGCATTGATAGTGCCATGAACGTTAGTATCGTTAACAAGTATGGGATTTTCAACAGAGAGTTTCACTGATGATATTGCTGCCAGATGGAAGATAATGTCAACATCTTCATGAACTGAGTTAGGGAACTTTCGGTTACAAATATCCACCTTTAAGAAGCGGAAATTACCATCCTTACGAGCCTTCCCAAGGTTTTCCATTTTTCCCGTTCGCAGGTTATCGATACCAATAACTGAGTATCCTTTGTCTAATAATAAATCTACAAGATGGCTCCCGATAAAGCCTGCAGCTCCTGTTACAATGGCACTTCCTGTCATTACTGGTTTACAAATGTAAACGGTGCTGTTATCACTTTCCAAGGCATTGCAAAGGCCTATATTATAGCAAGATTTACTGTCCATCAGAATCATCATGCACTTCGTCTACATCATTGAAACGACAGATGGAACTTATTACACTGGAATGACCAATGATGTTGCAAGACGATTCCAAGAACACCTCTCCGGCAACTCAAAATCAGCGGCATATCTTAAGATGCATAAACCAGCATATGTTGTGTATATGACAGAATGTAAGACTCGACGCGACGCAATGCGCCTTGAGCAACAACTAAAGAAAGATTACAAATTCAAGATGGAATGTATCGGGCCGCGACGTGATATTAGAGAGGTCATTGAATCTGAATTAAGCTACCGCTGACAGTCCACTCGAAGTGTTCTTATCGAGGACAATCTCTCTACGAAACAAGTGATGTTGATGCCTGAGATAGTCTTGGCAATTGATGCTGGCACAACTGGCGTGCGTTCCATGTTCTTTGACAAGTCCGGACGAGTTCGTGGGAAAGCATACTCGGAATACCAGAGTACCTATCCTAGTCCCTCGTGGGTAGAACAGGACGCGGAGAGTTGGTGGTTGAAGTCCTGCGAAACCATCAAGAATGCTATGACTATGGCTGGTCTTAATCCCAAGAACATCGTCAGCGTAAGTGTGACCAATCAGAGAGAAACAATAGTACCAATTGCTGAGAATGGAACGCCATTACGTAAAGCCATTGTGTGGCAAGACCGAAGAACCATTCCTCAGTGCGAATGGATTACTAGACAGTTATCTCAAGACGAGGTCTATTCGATAACAGGACTCACTGTTGACCCATATTTCTCAGCACCAAAGCTACTATGGATTAAGAAAAATGAAGCATCCATCTTCAAGAAGGCTCACAAGTTCCTACTCGTTCATGACTATCTAATCTATCGTTTATCTGACCAATTGATTACTGATTTCTCAAACGCTAGTAGGACAATGCTTTTTGATATCCGGCGAGGGAATTGGTCAGAACGAATACTTGACGCGTTTGAAATTGAGAAAGAGAAGCTACCAACACCTGTAGAACCTGGCTTACAAGTTGGTGAGATCACTGCTCGTGCGTCTGAAGAAACTGGTCTATCCGAAGGAATACCTGTTATAGCAGGCGGTGGTGACCAACAATGTGCTGCTTTGGGTGTCGGAGTGGTCCGAGAGGGGATGCTAAAGTCAACAACTGGGACTGGCACCTTCATGCTTGCGCATTCTAGGACTGTGCGTCTAGATCCAGGAAGACGTGTGCTCTGTAGTCGTCATGTAGTCCCAAACTCATTCGTGGTTGAGGCGAGCATGTTTACAACCGGGTCTGCGCTAAAGTGGTTCAGGGATAATCTGGGTGGTGAAGAGAAAGCGATTGCTAGTGAGAAAGGAGTGGATCCATATGAGATCATTACAGAAGAAGCCAGTAGGATCCCAGCTGGCTCCGAGGGAGTCATTCACATTCCTCACTTTGTGGGAGCTGGAGCTCCAAACTGGAATCCTCACTCCCGCGGTATCTTTGCAGGTCTTGCTCTGGGACACACTCGTGCTCACATTATACGCTCAATTCTCGAGGGTGTTTCTTATGAGATTCGAACTAACGTTGAGGTCATGCATGAGCTTGGCCTCCCCTCTAGGGAATTTCGTGTCACAGGTGGCGCAGCCAGAAGCGAAACATGGATGCAAATACAAGCTGACATACTTCGCAAGCCAGTCATTCGGACTCAGATGGAGGAAGCTACTGCTATTGGTGCTGCAATATTGGCGTTTAGGGGAGTAGGCATTTTCAAGTCTGTTGCTCAGGCTGCTGAAGAGATGGTCAAAACCCTACCACCTTTGATGCCAAACAAGGACACGCTTGAAGTCTACCAAAAGGGATACAAGAAGTTCAAAGAACTTTACTCTGCTATCTCTAACCTGCGACTTGATGAAGACTAATCAGCATAGACCGCAATTTTGTTGCCTTTATCAAGAACTAGAATCTTCACGTCAGGGTCTTCATCAATCCACTCATCAATGACTGACTGGGGATTCTCTACAAACTCAAGATGAGCAGCTTCTACTGTGTGTCTGTCAAGTCTTGAATATATTCGAACTCGGGAAACTCGCTTTAAAAGCTCAGCAAACTTGTACGCCTTGTGCTCGTAGAGATGGTACTCTCCACTGATTGAATTGATGACCTCATCAAGTGGGGCTGTCAGTTTGTTATAGAAGTTTTCAATTGCTGAATCCGGGGCAACACCATCACGACATTCCGCAAGGCAGAGAATCTCCCCTCCATCAAGAACGGCATTCTTTGTGAGCTCTATAGCTCTCTGAGCGTGATAGAGGCTCTTGTCTTGAGGATATCCACCTGGCGAAACAACTATTCTGGTTCGCGGTCTCACAAGAAAGCTGGAGATTTCATCCAATAGTTCCATCCCACGAGTTGTCACAGGTTTGTGATACCCTGCATCAGCCCATACAAGCTTCCTATTGCTTGTTACGATAGCCACAAGGAAAATCTTTGC
>JAEORI010000009.1 GCA_016840965.1 Candidatus Thorarchaeota archaeon
GCAAGTCCAGAACTCTCAAGAAAGATACATGATGAAAGTTCTAAGTTCCAAGAAATCTTCTTGCAGACTCTCGAAACTTCAAAGTAATTGCGAGGCTCTTTCTTAATTATGTCAGAATGGCCATGGCATGACTCTCGGAGGAATGTGTGGCGGGATAAAACCTGGGAACCAGATGTTCATCAAGGGTAGAAGGGGCATTAGAACCACTGCTACAATGAGTAACACTGCAAAAGCCATTGTATGAATTGAGGTCACATATGTGTAGTATGGCCTTATGTAGGAATAGAATGCGAAAGCGGGAATGGATAAGGCAACCATTGCCATAATCTCAACCGAATCGAAGAAGAATGGCATTGACATTGGCCAGAGGAAATAGAATAACCAAGTAATCTTCTCGCTTGATGTTTCATGGTGGGCAATCTTGTGAATTCCATCTACTCCCTGAGACAGGAAGAATACTGGAATCAAAAGCCACCATTGGAGGCCAACGAAGAACATTGGACCTGCATAGAACAGAAGGTCTCCAAAACTCTCGACTCGCTCCCAGAGGGGGTTTCTACTAATGAACTCGGTCATCTCGGTCATGTAGTATCCGAGCATCTGAAATATCACAAGAACGGGCAATAGGATAAATGAGAGTCCAATCATGATTACAGCGGCTTTCGGAAGCTCAGATATCTTTCCTTCATGATAATTATCAAGTGGATAGATACCATGAAGTGTAAATGCCACAGCCAATACCACCATTCCACTAGGAAGAAAATATAGTGGTTGGAAGATGTATTGGAAAACTCCAAAACCTTGGTATACATTTCCAGCAATTGGGCTGAATGAAACATCCAAAATCGGGAGGAAATACCAGACTCCGAACACAACAAGTAGTTCGGGTATCAGCATTTTCATTCGATAGTCTTGTACGAACTTCATTACAGGTCCTGGTTCTTTGGTTTGTTCCTCCATCATCGTACCACTCCAAGGTTAATCAAAGGTTGGCTTTCTTGTAGCCACATCCTCATCTTCCTCACGGAGTTTGTGCTGGAAGGGCCGACCTTGACTATAGATTGCTGGATCCATGCCTTTGGTTTTATTCATTATAGTATAGAAGCCACCAATTTGAATAGCTAATGAAAATATGGAAATCAAAAACACATCCGGGAAGTACTCATGAGTGAAAATCTGAAAAATCCAAACAGTCGGGTAGATGATTACCTGAATTAGAATTCCTAGTAACAGAATCACAATCCATTTGTTTTTCCAATTGCCTGAAGCCATTCACTACCAACTTCCTAGTGTGTCCTATCCACTCCAGCCTAAAAATCTGATAATTAAAGGTGCCTATGTATCGTTAGAGAATATCAAACAATCATTCTATACTATCGTATCAATTCTTGCTTGAACAATTCCCCTTTAATCCAAACATACGTGTTTAAACACGTTAGCTGAATGGATTGTGACTAGATGATCTCTTTCAAGATAAGTAAGAGAGCACTCATTGCTAGTGTGGTTATTGTAGTAGTTCTTGTATCCTCCATTTTCGTCTATACAATATCTCAACCCAAGCCCTTGGCAGGAGTGAGAGTTGCAGTCTATGATGATCGTGGAACAACAGGCACAAGTCAAGTTGCTCTTGAGAAGATGTTCCAATGGATGGGGGCTACTGTCACAATAATCACTAGTGAAGATGTCGAATCCGGATCTCTGAACTCGTATGATATTTTCGTAGCCCCTGGAGGTTGCTGGTGTGATGATCGTTGCGAAATTTTAATTTATTTCGAAATTGTTCGACAGTTTATTCTTGAGGGAGGATCTTATTTCGGAATTGATGGGGGCGCGTCATATGCCACAGGATATAGACTAGGTCTCTTTGAAGGAACGCTCAATGTAGACTGCAACGGGACTGGTGACTGGCTACTTGAAATGAATGTGAACAGAGCTTCAACTGGTCCTGATTTATCAGACGAGCCAGTGTCATACACAATCTTCTACGAAAACTCAGGCTATTTTGATGCTGATAACATGACAGGAATAATTCCAATCTGTACATATACTGATACTGGATTACCAGGTATGATTGTCTTTGAGTATGGCAATGGCACTGTGTTTCTATCGAGTCCACACCCTGAGTATGAAGAAGGGAGCATGCGAGATGGGACGGATTTCTGGGATAGGGACCCAGATCCTGATTCAGAGTGGAATCTCATGTTGAAAATATCCAAGTGGCTCTTGGAAGAGTCTTCTTGATATGATTACGTTCTTGCTTTAGTTTATGTAGGAATCGTCTAAACAGCGTTAACTTCTGCGTTTATCCCTCTAATTCTTGTTGATTAGATTCTCATGGATACGTAAACCTAGAGTGAGAGGAAACACATTTGAATCTGAATGGAATTTCCATTCTTTGTTTTATACTGGGGCATAGTTTTCCTGTAACTCTCTGGCAAGAAGTGCTGCAAGTTTCCTGAAATCGTCTCTTGATATGTTAGGGACACTACTTGTGCGTTCGGGAATATCAAAACGGGCTACAATCACAATGACATCTTTATCCATTGAATATTCGAGGAGGGCGGGGTATCGAGTCCCGATTCGGAGAGAATCTTCACGTTTTGCTACTTTGCCGCCTTTGTACGATGTACCAACCAAGTAAGGGTATGCAAAGCCACTATGTGAAACCTGCACTTGTATCTGCACTGTTTCAGGAAGACTCTGAACGTATGCTTTGACTTCAGCGTCTAAGATTGTCTGAACACCAGCGCGAACTCCAAGCTCAACACTCATTCCGGCTCTAATTCCCGGAACTCCTGCAAGCTCACTAGCAAACCGATAAACATCACCTGTTACTGGGCGCTTGAAAAACTCCTGTGCATCTATCGTTGGGATTCTGAATCCAAAGACAAATCCAGCGACAGCAACTATGCTGTATTCGAGAACTATTAAGAGAAGTGGATCTACTATAGGATTGATGAGAATGAGGTCCATCTGTTGAAAAGATACTATGAATATTCCAAGGGTAATAATAAAGACGAATGAACAGAAGCAACTACCATAATCACCTGGATGTGAATGTAACTCACCATAAGCATCCTCATACTCTTCCACCATTTTCTCATAATCGGTGAAACTCACCCAAGTTTTTTTCTTCTCCCATTTTCCAGGGATGTAATCGATGGCTTTCTTGGATCCTCCGCCCATTCCCAGGGACACAAAGAAAAGGAGAACGGGCAATCCAATGAATACTATCAGTTCGTTGAACTCTACCAAGTTCAAATAGTGCAAAACTATACCTACTACAGAGAGGAGAACTGCGAGAACTGCAAAGGCGCGATTTACAGGTTTCTGCCGACTATAATTAATGATTGTTTCTTCGTTCAATCTAAACCGTCCCTCATCATTGTCAGAACATGGGGAGTGATAAGCTCTACGATGATTGAGGATTGTCTTCACTATCAGCTTGCTTCAAGAAGAGGGTGACATCTTCAAGCACTTCATCCAAGAGCTCGTCTGCGCCCTTAGTCTCAGTGTAAGCTAAGAGTGTCCTAAGCACAAGTTCTGCAATCTGCGTGGGATTAAGTTCACCTGAAGTTTCGCCAATTACTTTTGGTGTATCTGAATCGTCTAGAGTGAGGAGAGAAACTAATTTTGAAACATGGTCTGATTCATCCAATATACCATGAATTTTGGCAACGCTCTCAATACCTTCAATTCTAGCTACAGGAGTGGCGTCACGAATCGTGTAATAACCAAAAGCCTCACCTAGCATTACACTTACTCCAGTCCATGATGTACCAGGAGTCATTTCCATCATCTTGATAGATGGCTGTAGTGACTTTTCAGACACAACAGAGAATTGAGAAATTGTATCGTTTGGAATAAACTTGAAGATTATAGATGAACAGACAAGTCCGATTATCAACACTAAAAAACCAAAGATGACGGGAGTCGCTGCGATAAGTAAAAAGGTTGTTCTCATAAGTAGAAAGGGGAATGTCACAGCAGTCGCAGATATTATGCAGGCTATGAGAATAAGACCGTAATCAATAGTGGATAGGAAGTTGCGATACTCACTGCGATACTGCTTCATCATTTTTTCATACTCGGACAGAGAAACCTCTCTTTCTCTGAAATCCCAGTCTGGCTCAGTAAAGCTAATCCGAGTCTTCATTCTCCAGGTAACAGCTGTGATAGCTGGAATATTACTCACCAGCGCAAAGACTGCCCAAGCAATCCAAGTGAAGGGAGTTTCATATAGAGAGAGAAGATGGAATTGGGCAATCTCGAAACCAATGTAACCCCAAATAAAGACAATCAGGAATATTGCAATCTGGTAGTACAAGAAAGACCCAGTTCTAAAAGGACCTTCTGACAAGTCTACCCCTCGGGAGGAACTACATTCATCTCTTTAAGAATGTTAGAGATCGTGTCCTTTTCTCCACGAGTTTGCAGCCATTCAAGGATGATTATGGCAACTGCATTTTCGAACACTGCAGCAATATCTTTGACTCCAGGAATTTTCACTTTGGACTGAACTGGAAACCTCACATAGTAGCCCTTCTCATCAGTACCAACAAACTTACGGAAAGTCCGGTCTCTCGACATCCACCACCAGACCACTTGTGGTTTATCAGCGGATTCATGTAATCTGCAAAGTACACGCGTTACAGCATTGAGATCCTCGGACCATGATTCGATATATGCCTCCTTCTCTATCCCAGAAATCCTAGAAACAACACGAGGACTCTCATATATCTCAAAGCCATCAATTTCCCCCTTGTCGAACACTATACGAACATGAGTCATGCCAGGCACCTTTTCCTGGACTTTAGCTAGAGTTATTGCTTCCCGAACTAATGGTATATCGAAATCTTCAGAGGCCGTGGTTGATGTTGCGAGCAAAGCACCAATGGATGCAACAGCATATGATAGTGAAAGCGCTATGGCGAACATCCATATTTCAAGTCCTGCTAAGTTCGGGGTTTCAAAGAAGAGGTAAACAGGTAATCCTGCCATGAAGAGGAGGAGTGCAATTGGAATGAAGAATGTCCAATAACTGCTGTTAGACACCAGGCGCCAATAACCCCGTTTGTTGCGTTTGACAAGTGCTTTTGCATCATCAATTGTCATCTGAACAGGTTTCACTGACCAAATGGGATCAGTGTATTCAATGGTAGTTTTTTTTCCATACCATCCGATGTAGAAACCTAAAGCAGTGACTACCACTGGTAATCCAATGAAAAATAAGAAAACGGTCAACCAATCCCATGTTGCTGACGGAAGGAATATGTCTGCAACATAGTAACCTACCACGAGGAAAAGCAGTACACCGAGGATAATCATTGCGTAGATTTGATTTAATGATTTGTAGGTAACAATGCTATCTGCCATCTTCACTCCGCCTGAGTCTATAAGCTCTTCATGTCACTTGCTCTTTAAGGATTCCTA